>JAFGKQ010000284.1 GCA_016928495.1 Candidatus Fermentibacterales bacterium | reverse complement strand
GCGAGCGACAGCGGGGGCATCCCCGAGGTGGTCCAGGACGGGGTCACCGGGCTGTTGTTTCCCGTGGGCCATGTGGAGCGCATTGCCCGGGGCTGTGTCGAGCTGCTCCTGAACGGGGAGAGATGGAGAGACATGAGCTCGAGGGCCGCCGAGAGAGCGGGCGGCTGCTTCTCGGCCGGCAGGATCGTGGGAGTCTACGAGGACTACTACGACAGCGTGATGGCGGGCGGAACATGCAGCGGAGGCGCCGGGTGCGACTGAGCACGGGGCCCCTGATCGTAGAGCAGATCAGGGCTGGGGGAGACCGCAACTTCTGCTATCTGGTCGCATGCGGGCAGACCGGTGCGGCTGCGGCGATAGACCCGTCCTACGGGGCCGCCGCGCTGCTCCGTAGAGCCCGGGAGCTCGGGCTGTCGCTCGACTGCGTCTTCAACACACACGGGCACTCCGACCACACCACCGGCAATGCCGAGCTTCTCTCGTCCGGCTCCGCCACGCTGATCGGCTTCGGCGCCTCTCCACCCGCCCTGGCCGCGCACGACGGAGACCTCTTCCGGCTGGGCGAGCGGGAGCTGCGCGTGATCCACACCCCGGGGCACACGCCGGACTCCATCTGCATCCTCGCCGACGCGCGCTTCCTCTTCACCGGGGACACCCTCTTCGTCGGCAAGGTCGGCGGCACGGGCCTCGGTCCGGACGCCAGGCAGGAGTACGATTCGATCCACGACAGGCTCATGAGACTGCCGGACGGGGTGGTCGTCTGTCCCGGTCACGACTACGGGGTCAGGCCCGTCTCGACGATAGGAGAGGAGCGGGCCGGCAATCCTTTCGTTCTGAGGGACAGCTTCGAGAGCTTCATCGAGCTCAAGCGCAACTGGCAGAGCTACAAGAGGGAGCACGGCATCAGGTAGACCGGTGGCAAGGGGGGAAGCTTGAAGTCCGGAGTCCTGAGGTTCCTGCTGGTGAGACTGCTCATGGCCTCACCCTTCCTGTTCCTTGCCTTCTCGTGGATCATCGGGCCTCTTGGACTGGTCTTCCTGGCCCTGGCAGGGTGGGTCCTTGCGGCGCCGGTCGCGGAGGGCATCTCGGAGTGGTGCGGGCTCTTCCACCCCGGAGGCTCCAGAAGGAGCTACCGTCCCGCCTACAGCGTCCCCGAGGCCAGGCTCCAGGAGGGGCGTATCGAGGATGCCTTCGCGCTCTACCAGGAGATCGCGCTCAGCAATCCCGAAGACGCGCTGCCGGCGTTCGTGGGCATGATAGGGATCGCGGCCGGGCGACTGAGGGACGCGCCGAGGGCCGCAAGGGTCTTCAGGTGGGGTCTCGCCAGCCTTCGCCGGCCCGGGGACAGAAGGGCCCTCTCGAGGGAGTACAGGTGGGCCGTGCGTGCCATGAGCGAAGCAGACCGGCTGATGCAGGACGGGGAGCGACCCCGGGTCCTGGAGGGCTGGGAGCCTCACGACATAGGTGACGGGAGTCCCGGAGAAGCCGGCCCTGACGCAGCGGGGCGCGAGTGGCGGCACGATGGCTGCCGGGAGGAAGCCGACGGGACGGGCGGGAAGCAGGGATGAGCGGGAGCGGCAGGTCGAAGGCCGCGGCCCCGACGTTTCCGGACTCGGGGCTCTACGTCTACAGGAAGAGACGGTTTCTGTACGTGAGCGAGGCGATGTCGGCCATCACCGGTCATGCCAGGAAGAGGCTCCTCTCGATCGATCCCGGAGTGTTGACCCATCCGGACGACGAGCCGGACCTGCTGAGGAGGGAGCGGGACCGCTCCGCCGGTGAGTACGTTCCGCCGGTCTACACCATGAGGATAGTCCGCAGTGACGGCGAGGAGGCGATCCTGCTGATCGCCACTGAGAGCATCCTCTTCGAGGGCGAGCCGGCCACGCTGGGCAGGTGCAGGGACATCAGCGATCTGGACATCGAGAGCGAACGGGAGTGCATAGCCCTCGGTGAGCAGATGAGGGCCCGGGGGCTGGCCGACAACTACAGGGCACTGTTCCTGAAGCTCTCCAGCGACATGGTGATCATGCTCTCGGCCATCTCCTCGCTCCTGGACGAGGCCGTGGACCATGTCGCGGAGTCATCCCAGGCGTCACGCTACCTTGCCAGGGCCGTCAGGCTGGCAGCCGAGGGTGAGGAGATGTGCGGGACGATGGGCGGCAGCAGAGCCCCATCTCCGGGCCAGGCGGTTCAATCAATCGATCTGAGCGGTCTGATCCTCGATATGCACGGGTTCCTGGCAGGGCTCGCGCCTCGTGGCGTCCTGCTCGACCTGAGCCTCTCGGCCATGCTCCCGGTGCTCGTCGCGGAGGTTGACAGCATCAGACTCATGGTGATGAGCGCCATCCAGATCTGCGGCCAGCACGGCGGACCTGCCGGCGAGTCCCTTGGCGTCCGCACCTGCTGCCCACGGCCGGACACGGTCGAGATCAGCTTCTCGCCGTGTCCCGCATGGTTGAGCCGGGACCTGCTCCGATCGGTTGAGCACAGCAGGGATGCGGTCAACAGGACTCCCGGCTCCACCGGTCTCGAGAGCCTGGTCTCGAGCGTCTCCCGCTCAGGCGGGAGCATCTCCGTCAGGGCCGGGGGAGTCTCGGCTGAGCTGGCGATCGAGCTGCCCGCCGGGAGATCTGCCCGCGGCACCTGAGAGAGCCTCGTACATCCGGTCCGAGGAGAAGGCGCGGCCATTGCCTCCCGCTTCGAGGCCTCTCTCGTTCTGGACCAGTTGCAGGAGCGACTGCCTCTTCCTGCAGAGCCTGATGTCCCCGCTGGAGCCTACGAGCACCTCCGGGGCCTGCAGCCTCGAGTTGTAGCCCGAGACCGACATCGTGGAGCCGTAGGCTCCCGCTCCGCCTACAACCAGGAAGTCACCCCTGTCCGGCCTGGCCATGGACCTTGCGACGGGGGTCCCCCGACAATCCAGGGTCAGGCAGTCGCCCGTTTCGCAGCAGACCCCGACGACGACCATCTTCCCGAACTCCGTGCCGCAGGCAGTGGTGCCTTCTGCCGACAGCAGCCGTCCCTCCGCGGAGACGACGGAGAACGGATGGCTTGAACCGTAGAGCATCGGTCGAAGCAGGCAGTCCATTCCGCCGTCCACGACCACGAACTCCATCACGTCCCTGCCGGCGCCCTTCCTGCGCTCCAGCACACTGGTCAGCAGGAAGCCCGCCCCGGCAACGAGAAGCGTCCCCGGCTCCACCTCCATGATCAGCCTCTGCCCGGTTCTCTGCGCGAACTCCTCGAACCTTCGCCGGGCGTACTCCCCGAGCCGGGTCAGGTCCGCCCGGGGCTCCCCGGGCATCCTGGCTACGGGGAAGCCGCCACCCAGGTTGAGGGCCTCGGTCTCGGGGAACCAGCTCCCGACGGCTTCCAGGGCCCTGTCGACCGACAT
>JAFGKQ010000283.1 GCA_016928495.1 Candidatus Fermentibacterales bacterium | reverse complement strand
CGGAGATGAAGGAGACCCTGCTCGCTGCGGCCTCGTTCTCAAGTCCCAGCAGTCCCGGGCTGCGGATCAGGACGAGGTTGAGGGCCAGCAGCAACCCGCCGCCCAGATAGCCGAAGGCGTATCCCCGCGCTGAGATAGTGTCTCTGTGAGGCCCGATAGCGACTATGACGAGGAGGGAGTTGTAGAACACGTTGGCTCCGGCGAAGCCGATCTGCCCAAGTACGAGGAGCAGAAGCGTTGCCCAGACCTGGCCGGCGCCGGTCAGCCCGAGAAGAAGGGAACATACCACGCCCAGGCAGGTGAGTGCTGCCAGGAAGTGCTTCCTTCTGCCGCCCGCGTCGGCGGCCGCTCCCAGGACCGGAGACAGCAGGGCGACCATGAGGGCCGCAAGGGCCATGGCATAGCCCCAGAGAGCGGCAGGGCTGCTCGTTACGCCGAGCCCCAGGAAGCTCCAGTGGACATCACTGCTTCCGCAGATCACGCTCTCGAAGTAGATGGGCAGCACGGCTGCCACGATCGTCGTAACGAACGCCGAGTTGGCCCAGTCGTACAGGCACCAGGCGGTGGTTCTCTTCAAGTCCGCCCTTTCGAGCTCCCGCTACTCAGTGGAAATCGAGGAGCATCGCCTCCAGGTCGGTGGCGGTGTCGATAGCGTCGATCACGATGTCCGCTCCGGCCCGCTCGAGCTGGCTGCGGGTGTATGGCCCTGTCGCGACTGCCAGAGTGCGGGTGCCGTTCTCGATACCGCATCGCACGTCGAGAGGGGTGTCACCGATGACCCAGACCTCCTCGTGGCGGAAGCTCCGGCCCGACCATGCCCCTGCGCGCTCGAGCGCCGGTCCCACGAGCCTCTCCCGCTCGGGCCCGTCCTCCCCGAAGGCCCCGAAAGGAAAGAAATGCCATATCCCGCAGTGCGAGAGCTTCATCCTCGCCCCGTCGCTCCAGTTGCCGGTCAGGATCCCCGTCTGGAAGCAGGGATCCACGTGGAGTCGCGCGAGGAGATCCGTGACGCCGGGGAGCGCCTTCGCTCTGTCTCCGGCGGCCTCGAGCTCGCTCGCCAGCTTGGCAAGGTACAGCAGGCGCACTTCCTCCAGCCTCTCTGGAAGAGGCTCGACGCCAAGGAGCCTCAGGGCGTCGGAGACTATGACCATGTCCGTCCTTCCGGCGAACTGCACGCGGTCGAACACGCTGGCGTCGCCGTGAAGCGCCTCGACTGCCTTGCGCACGGATCTGCTGCCCGAGCCGGCGGAATCCACCAGTGTGCCGTCCACGTCGAACAGCAGCAGCAGCGTTCGGTTGCTCAAGAGACAGGGCTCCGCTCTATCTGCCGGGGCATGCGGCGGC
The DNA here is from genome assembly GCA_016928495.1 of Candidatus Fermentibacterales bacterium. Classification (GTDB taxonomy): domain Bacteria; phylum Fermentibacterota; class Fermentibacteria; order Fermentibacterales; family JAFGKQ01; genus JAFGKQ01. The sequence goes on along the minus strand of JAFGKQ010000283.1, from coordinate 4,149 downwards.
GATTTCCTCCGGTATTCCCTTGTCGGCGTAGGCCTTCTCGAAATGCGCGGCGAACTCGGAGGCCAGCTTCGCGGCTCTCTGATCGTAGAGCTGTCTGTCCTGCCAGGTGTTCACAGGCGTCAGGATGGAGGGATCGTCGATGCCCGGGCAGCTTCTGGGAACGCTGACCTTGAAGATGGGGTCCGGATCGTATTCGACGCTCTCCAGGCTTCCGTCCAGAGCCGCGTGGACCATCTGCCTGGTTATCGGGAGGTCGATCCTGGATCCCGTTCCGTAGGGTCCACCGCTCCAACCCGTGTTGACCAGGTAGACCTTCGTCCCGTGCTTCCTGAGCCTGTCACCGAGCATGGTCGCGTAGACGTCAGGGTTCCTGGGCATGAAAGGCTCTCCGAAGAACCTGGAGAAGGTGCTCTTGGGGTCGACTATGCCGGTCTCGGTCCCTGCCAGCTTGCTCGTGTAGCCCATGAGGAACCAGAGCATCGCCTGCTCGGTCGTAAGGCGAGAGATGGGCGGGAGCACTCCGTTCGCGTCCGCCGTCAGGAAGAGAATGGTCCTGGGATGACCGCCTCTGGAGGAGGGCTTGATGTTGCTGAGGTAGGTGAGGGGGTAGGATCCCCTGGAGTTGGGGGTGAACCTGTCGTCGAACAGGTCGAACTCCCCCCATGGGTACATCATGGCGTTCTCGATGATCGCGCCGTGCTCCTCGACCGGGGCCTCGTGGAAGCAGGCGTTGTGGATCTCCGGCTCCTTGAGGGGATTCAGGTCGATGAGCTTCGCGTAGCAGCCGTTCTCGAAGTTGCTCACCCCGTGGTCAGTCCAGCCATGCTCGTCGTCTCCGAGAAGCGCTCTGGAGGGGTCCGCAGAGAGCGTTGTCTTGCCCGTCCCGGAAAGACCGAGGAGCAGCGCCATGTCGCCCTGCGGCCCCTCGTTGGCGCTGCAGTGCAGGGGAAGGATGCTCTCGGCCGGGAGGATGTAGTTCATGACCGTGAACATGAGCTTCTTCACGCTTCCGCCGTAGGCGGAGCCGTAGACCACGCCGAGGAACCGGTCCATGTCCATGGCCACCGCCATGGTGGAGGTGTGGCCGAGCCTGGGGTCCACTCGGAACCTGCCCTCGTAGCGGACGGGGTCGAGCTTGTGGTAGGGAAGGGCTATCAGCGTGAAGGGCCTGTCACTGAAGCAGCTGCTCCGGAACCCCCCCTCGGGGACCGGCCGGAACATGTTGTCCGTGAACAGGGCCGAGGCGGCCCAGTCCGTGACGGTCCTGACTGGAAGCGTGTAGGAGTCGTCGGCGCCCAGGCTCCTGTCCGTAACGTAGATGCGATCGGACTTGTCCCTCAGGGTGGCGAGGGCATCCTCCAGGAGCATGTCGAATGTCCCGGGAGTCATGGGTATGTTGTTGGGGCTGGTCCAATCTATGTTGGACTCGCTCTCGGGGCGCCGGACTATCATGGTGTCCTTGGGGCTTCTGCCGCTGGACTCAACCGGTGTCCAGGTGGCGAGCGCCCCGCAGCGGGCCGGCACGCATTCGCGGTTTTCTATCGCCTCCCTGATCATCCTCGATCTCGGGATGTTCTCCCTGACTATCGCTCTCCTCGATTCGAGCAGAGCCCGGAGCTCATCGTGAAAACCCATGACCTCTCCCGTCGAAATGCGGCTTCAGGTGGCGTCGACTGGCATGTGACGCGGGAACGATAGGGAAGCATAATGAGGACCGACCGATCGGACTAGTCCGCCGGTGCATCGCGCGAAGGGACCGGGGTTTGTCGAAGAGGGCCAGGGTACATGTCTACACGGGTGACGGCAAGGGGAAGACCACTGCGGCTCTTGGTCTCGCGGTGAGAGCGGCCTGCGCCGGGCTGAGGGTCTACTTCGGGCAGATGATGAAGGGGCCCGGGAGCTCGGAGCAGCGCCTGGCCGAGCTGTGTCCCGGACTCTTGCTAATGGAGCACTTCGGAACGGGAAGGCTGCTGGGGCCCGGCGAGGGGCCTTCCGAAGAGGACAGAGCGAGGGCGGCCCGGGGGCTCTCGCGGCTGAGAGAGGCCGCTACCTCGGGGGAGTACGACGTCGTCGTAGGCGACGAGGTCTGCGTCGCCGTATACATGGGGTTTCTCGACGAGGCCGATGTGCTGGCTCTGATCGATGAGAGGAGACCCGACGTGGAGCTGGTCATCACCGGCAGGAACGCTACTGCCCGGATCATGGACGCGGCAGACCTGGTGACCGAGATGAGGGAGGTCCGCCACTACTACGCGACCGAGGGCCTGGAAGCGAGGAGAGGGATAGAGCTGTAGGGCGAAAGGACGAGACAGATGAGACGATCAGTGATGGTATCGGGGCTTTCGGTTGCGCTTCTGCTCCTCGGGATTCTCCCGGGCACGCCGGCCGCCTACTCCGACCGGCAATCGGTCGAGATCTGCGTCGGGGGGGGAGCCTGGATCCCGACCGGCATCGAGTTCGAATCCGATCTGGACGCAGGACCGGCCTTCAGAGCTGGCATACAGATTCCCATGAGCCTGGGCAACGTGCTCTACCTGCATACCGGCTACTGCAGCGCGGGATGCAGCCTGGAGGGCTGCGACGGCGTCTCCACCGTTCCTCTGTTTCTGGGGTACCGGATCTTCCCGCTGTACCGCCGTTACGCGGGCCCGAGGGCGATAGAGCTCTTTGCCGGCCTCTACGGAGGTGGGCTGCTTGCCTGGGACTCCACCGAAGAAGGGGCCAACACCGCGACCGGCGGGTTCCTCGGAGGGGTCGAGCTCGGGGCGAGGATATACGCGGGCTCGTCCGCCTTCGTCGACGTGGATTTCGGATTCGATTACTCGAAGGTCGGCGGCGACGTTGCGGGGACGGACGATCTATCGGGCTTGAGGATCAGCGCCATGCTGTGCCTGGCTCCCTGAGGCTCTCTCCGGCGCATACCCGCGCGAAGCGAGAAGCAGAGAAGTCCCGAGCTGACCGCAGGCACCCTGTATGTCGCGCCCCCTTGGCTTCCTGAGGATGACGGCCTGACAGACCGGGTAGAGCCATTCCAGGAACCTCTCGATCCCCTCCTTCGCCGGAGGCCTCAGGCCACCGGTCCCGACCGGGTTCAGAGGAATCACGTTTATCTTGCAGGGAATCCGGCCGGTGAAGGCCGCGAGCGCGTCCGCATGCTCTCTGTCGTCGTTGACGCCTTCTATGAGGCAGTACTCTATCGTCACTCTTCTTCTCTTCACGCGTGCGTAGGAGGCCAGCGAGGCGGCAAGGACGTCGAGGTCCTGCTCCGGGGCGCCCGGAACCAGCCTTGCTCTGGTCTCCGGCAGGGCGCCGTGAAGGGACAGGGCAAGCCCGTACTGCCCAGGGAGCCCCTCCATCTCGGCGATTCCGTCCGTGAGCCCGATGGTGGACACCGTGACACGTCTCGAGGCTATGGAGGCCCCCAGGTCGCCGGTGATGATCTCCAGCGCAGGGAAGACCTGGCCCCTGTTGTCCAGAGGCTCGCCCATGCCCATCAGGACGACGTTCGAGACCCGGTTCCCGGCGCAGTCCGGCAGTCCTCGCAGCCAGTCCAACTGAGCGACGATCTCTGAGGTGGATAGGTCCCTCAGCAGGCCCAGCCTGCCCGTCTGGCAGAACGCGCAGCCCATCCGGCAACCCACCTGGGTCGAGAGGCAGGCAGTCAGGCGCCTGGGCTCCGGGATGAGCACTGTCTCCACTGGAAGGCCGTCCGGCAGGGCGAGAACCGCTCTGAGCGTTCCGTCTTCCGACCTGTGGGTCTCGAGGCTCTGCAGCCTCGTGATCCGGGCCTCTTCGGAGAGCCTGCCCCGGAGGCTCTTCGAGATGTCGGTCATCTCGTCGAAGCCCTTCACGAGCCGCCCGTGTATCCACCGGAACAACTGCCCGGCTCTGAAGGGGGGCAGGCCGATCGAGGTCACCCAGTCCGAGAGAGCTGCCAGGGTCATCCCTGACAGGTCCGGCAGGGGGCGCTCCTTGACACCGTGCTCCGGTTCTGGCAAGAGTGTTTTCTCCTCCGGGTCATACTGGGCGCGGGGGACTAGCCCGCTCTTCCTGGACATCAATTGCAGGCCTCTGGAGGAACATAATGGGTGACTTCCGAATCGGCATTATCGGCGGCTCCGGGCTGTACGACCTTCCGGGCCTCGAGAT
>JAFGKQ010000017.1 GCA_016928495.1 Candidatus Fermentibacterales bacterium | reverse complement strand
CGTGTCCCCTGGAGCTCAGCCCCTCAGCGTACTGAAGCGCCACGATCCCGGCCCCCCCGACCCTGGGAGGGTACTCCTGGGACACGATGAGGACACGCTTGCTCAGATCGACGCCCTCCTGTCAGCAGCCTCGAGCGCCAGCCAGATGATGCTCCCTGCCCCCGCGCCCGGGCAAGGTTTCAGGAGCGGTCCGGGGCCGAATCGGGGCAACACACGAAAACCAGCTCCCCGGGGTACCGGGAGCCGGGAGGAGACCGGTCGTAGTCGGAGTAGAGGCTCAGGACTTCGAAGCCACATCTTGCCAGCAGGTGCTCCGCCTCGAACCGGAACAGGTACCTAAGGGGGAAGGCGTCGACCAGCCTTTCCCGCCTGCCGTCGGGATGAGTGACGTAGTAGATGATCTCGGCATTCAGGACCTGGTGCTCGAAATCCACCGAGTCGTTGCGGAACGCGCGCTGCACTCTCCTGCCATCGGGCATCTCGAACTCGGGCTCCTCCCCGTACTCCCGTCTCGTCCTCTCATCGGCGAGCCTGGGAACGGACGGGTTGAAGAGGTCGAGCACGAACCTCCCCCTTTCCTCGAGATGCGCACGCACGCAAGCAAGACAGGACATCTGGTCTTCGGTGGTCAGCAGGTGCTGGAAGGACCTGAAGGGGGTGGTGATCAGCCCGAACTTCCTGCCCAGCTCGAACCGGCGCATGTCACCCTCCACCAGATCGATCCTGGATGCGGCGTCCTCGGGCATAGACCCGATCCTGTCCCGGAACACCTTCAGCATGCTGGGCGAGATGTCCAGTCCCGTGACTCTGCGTCCCGCGAGTGCCGTCGCCGCGGCCACCCTGCCCGTGCCGCAACCCAGCTCGAGGACATCGCCTCCCGTGGCGACCGCCTCCTCGAGGTAGAAGTCGACGTCCCCGCGATCCTGGTAGGATGGAACCCTGTCGTAGAACTCGGCGACGAACCCGGGGTAGCTCCGTTTCCCCTGCATCTCTGGTCCGACCTTTCATGCGTCTCCGAAGCCCTCGCATTATGGCGCAGTCGCACGCGCCCGGCCACCCTGCCCAGACCACTTGCCGTGACGCATCTTCGTGATATGATTCGCACCTGCGATTATTTGCAGCAACCAGAGGGAGGACCGGGCATGCCCCATTGCCACACCTTCATGGCCAGGCTCAGGGAGCGAGGTTACAGGATCACTCCCCAGAGGGAGATCGTCATCGAGGTCATCGCGCACAGCGGTCGCCACATGTCTGCCGACGATGTCCTGCGGGAGGCGCACAAGCGGGCCAAGTCCGTCAACCGTGCCACCGTGTACAGAACGCTGGAGATGCTGGTGGAGGAGGGCCTTGCCACCAGGGCCAACCTCGGCGCCGGAAGGGTGGTCTACGCGACCGGGAAGCACGGCCCTCACCTGCATCTGGTGTGCAGGCACTGCGGATCGGTCATGGAAATCCGGGACGCGCCCATCGGGCCGCTCCTGGAGGATCTGAGGGAAAGATACGGCTTCGACAGCGGCCCAAGTCACTTCGCCATACAGGGCCTGTGCAGGACCTGTTCGGAGGCGGGGCAGAAGGGGGCGCACAACGGGGGAGGGAACAACTGAACACCAGGACACGAGACGCCGGAACCCTGATCGCCATGCTCCTCATGGCACCTGCTGCGGCAGCTCTGGGACCTACCGATCCCTTCGAGCTCGGCTTCAGCGAATGGGAGGTGTTCGCGAGCTACTCCGGTCTCGGACTGGACCGGGAGGAGTCGTCTCTGTCGACAGAGCTGCTGATGGGGGTAGGCATCAGACCCAGGATCTCCGGGAGTCTGTCCATCACCGGGGAGTCCGACACCTGGCTCGGCAACGCCTCGCAGACGATCTCGATCGGCCTGTTCGGGGTGCTTCTCGAGTCCGACAGGGTCGCCTGGGACCTCTACGGGTCGGTCTCGACCTCGGGCCTGGTGATGGCCGGGACCGAGCTGAGCCTTTCGCTCGGGGAACGGGCCGGCGCCCACCTCAACCTGGAGACCGGCTTCGAGAACGCTCCCGACGACAGCCAGTCGATAGACACCTCCCTATCGATCGCGCCCATGGTCCACTACGATCTGAGCGCGAGCGCGACGGTCCTGGCTGCGGCATCGATCGGGCACTACCCGGACTCCGACGAGTCCTCCACGGAGCTGGAGGCCATCTCGCTCGGCGTCACGTTCGCTCTGAGAGAGGGCCTGGAGCTCGAGACCCAGGCCGACTACTATCCGTCAACCGACGAGACCGATGCCAGTGCCGGCCTGACCGCCGGCCTGATCGCGTGTCTCTGAGAACCGGGAGCTGTAACATGACTGGAAGAGCTATTGCCGCGCTGTCGGCCCTCGTCCTGCTTCTCGCCGCTGCGGGCTGCGGGGGAGAACAGGAGGGGGAGGCGCCGATAGAGAGCACGGAGCAGATGGTCGTCCCTGCCGGCACTCTCTGTTTCACGGCCAACGGTGAGGACTTCATAAGGCAGGGCTTCACCTCGAAGGACGACTGGCAGATCTCGTTCGATCATGCCTGGGTGAACGTCTCCGGAGTCAGCGCAATGCAGACGGACCCTCCCTACGACCCACACGAGGGCGCCCTCCCGGAGCCCGTCGAGACGGTCTTCCTCAGCGGTCCGATCGAGATCGACCTTGCGGAGGGGGACGAGACGGCGGAGCCCATCCGGATAGGCGTGATGGCCGATGTTCCGGCGGGACACTACAACGCCCTGGCATGGGGAGTAGCGCCTCGAGTCGAGGGCGAGATGGCTCCGAGCGCGATACTGCTGTCGGGCAGCGCGGTGAAGAACGCCGACACCATATCCTTCCGCATCGGGCTGGACCTGGACTGCAGCTTCTACGGGGGCGAGTACGTCGGCGACCAGCGCAAGGGCATCCTCGCCGAGGGCGGAGAAGCCGATGTGGAGATGACCTTCCACTTCGACCACCTCTTCGGGGATGCGGGCAGCTCCCCTGATGACGAGCTGAATGTCGGAGCCATCGGCTTCCAGCCCTTCGTTGATCTCGCCGCCGATGGGCTGCTTGACGTGACGATGGCCGACCTTGCAGGGAGCATGGACCCCGAGGCCTATGGGAAGCTGCTCGAGATCCTGCCAACGCTGGGGCACGTGGGAGAGGGCCACTGCCTGTGCGTGCATCGCTCCGACTGAGCGGCTCCCGTCTACGGGGGCCGGCGCCGGCCCTTCTCTGCTGTGCTCTGGCGGCTCTCCTGCTTCGGGGCGGTGCCCAGGCCCATGGCGCCAGGATCCTCTGGGAGGCTGACGGGCCGGTCGTTCGTATCGAGGCGCTATACGACGATGGAACGCCCATGGCGGGAGCCCAGGTGATCGTCTACTCGCCGGCCGACCCGTCCGAGCCATGGCTTCATGGAGCTACCGATGACACCGGGCGATTCTGCTTCGAGCCCGACGACCGCGAAGCCTCCGGAACCTGGGACGTTCAGGTCCGCCAGGCCGGTCATGGCGACATCGTGCACGTCGACCTGGTCGACCCGGCTCCGGAGGCTCGCGGGGGCGGCGGTCCCGGAACCCTGCAGATGATCGTGATGGCGGTCTGCGTCGGATGGGGGTTCGTCGGCACGTTCTTCTTCTTCTCGTGGCGGGCGCATGTCAGGAAGCAGACGGATGCACGTTCCTGACGGCGTGCTGCCTATGGAGGTCTGCGCCGGCGGCTACGCGGCAGCCGGCGCTCTGACCTGGGCATCGCTCAGGCGGATAGCCAGGCTGAAGAACCCCGAGGAGGGCATTCCAAGGGCCTCCATCCTCGCCGCAGCCTTCTTCGTCGCTTCCTGGGTCCACGTGCCCGTTCCGCCGTCGAGCGTTCACCTGGTTCTGAACGGCCTGCTCGGGGTTCTGCTGGGGAGCTATGCCTTCCCCGCCATACTCGTCGGCCTCGCGATGCAGGCGGTCATGTTCTCGCACGGCGGGCTCACGACACTTGGCTTCAACGCGACCGCCATGGGTCTCGGGGCAATAGCGGCCTCGCTGGTCTTCGGGGCGGCCAGGACGGGAGCCGGAATGCCCTCGAGGCTCAGAGCGTTCCTGGCCGGGGCCGTCGGAGTGCTGCTGTCGGCAGGGCTCGTGTCCGTCACGCTCATCGCAACCATCCCGGGCTACCTCGATGCCTCTGCGGAGCGAGTGGCGGTCGGTGCGATGATGCTGGCCCATATCCCGGTCGCTCTAGTAGAGGGAGCGTTGACCGCCGGCGTTGTCGCGTTCCTGCTGAAGGTGAGGCCGGGAATCCTGCGAGCAGCACATTGACCGGGGGGACCCTGCTGCATCGCTGGTCGACGGACCTCGAGCTGCCTGGCTTCGCGCTCCTCCTGCTTTGCATGGGGCTGACGCGATCTCCGGTGATGGGCCCGGTACTGGTCTTCGTCTCGGCGATGCTGGGCGCAGCATCCCGGCTTCCCCTGCGGAGCCTCCGGGACCGCCTCAGAGGCCCTCTTCTCATCGGCCTCATGCTGTTCCTGTTCCTGGCTCTGTTCTCGCGGGACGGAGCGGCCATCGGTGCGGCGCGCGGCTCGCTCCTTCTCTGCAAGATAGTCTCTCTGGTCGTATGCGCGACGGTCCTTTCGGCAACGGCTGGCTTCCTCGAGCTGGCGCGGACGCTCCGACGCTTCCGGCTACCCTCTCTGCTGGTCGACATGGGAGTGCTCGCCGCGAGGTACGTCAGCGTGCTGGGGGAGGACTTCAGGAGCATGAGGACCGCGAGGAGGCTGAGGGGTTACGAGAGCGCGGCCAACCCGCTGAGAGCCGTACGTGTGGAGGCCGGGCTCATCGGCACGCTTCTCGTGAGGAGCGAGGAGAGGGCGACCAGGGTTCACAGGGCGATGAAGCTCAGGGGCTATTCCTCGAGTGGCATGCCGCCGCTTCGCGGCAGCGGCTGCGGCTTCAGGGACGTCCTGATCCTGGCGGTCATCGTCCTGCTGTCCGCGGGCCTGGTCGCGGCCGACCTGGCCCTGAGAGGTGGAGCGGGATGACGGGCACCAGTGCTCTGGACATTCGGGGGCTGGTCTTCTCCTACCCCGAGAAGCCCGGAGCGATAGACTCCATCGATCTAAGCATCGCCCGAGGCGAGAAGGTCGGCGTGATAGGCCCCAACGGCTCGGGCAAGACCACCCTGTTCCTCCTCGCGGCAGGGGTTCTTCGCCCCGATCACGGCAACATCTCCATCGGAGGGGCCCCGATAGTGCCAGGCAGGTTCAACCCGGCCATAGGGATGGTCTTCCAGGACCCGGACGATCAGCTCTTCTGCCCAAGCGTGGAGGAGGACATCGGCTTCGGCCCTGCCAACACGGGCCTCCACCCCGACCGGATCGGGGCCTTGGTAAGGGACTCGATGCAGCGTTTCGGCGTAGCTCACCTGGCGTCCAGACCACCCCATCACCTGTCGGGGGGGGAAAAGAGGCTGGTGACCATGGCTGCGGTGTCCGCCATGAGCCCGGAGATCATCCTCTACGACGAACCGGATGCAAGCCTGGACTCGCGCTCCAGAAGGAGCCTCATCGGATTCCTCAGTGAATCGGGCGAGACCCTGCTGGTCGCATCCCATGACCTGGAGCTGGTTCTCGAGGTCTGCCCGAGAGTGGTCATCGTGGACCAGGGCAGGATCGTTGCTGACGGCTCATCGCGGGAGCTCATGTCCGACGAGCGGCTCATGACCTCGCACGGCCTGGAGAAGCCGCACTCTCTGGCTCACCACTCCCCGGAGAACGGACACAGTCACTCCATATCTGCCGACTGACACGGATCCTTCTGCCGATATTGACTCGGGGGGACGGATCACGAAAAATACCCATACTACTTTGGTCGGGAAAGGAGGCTGGCGTGTCGCTATCGCGCCTCTACAGGCTCCAGGTCTGAATCGTGAGTCGGGGGCTCCGTCGGAGCTCCGTCCGCATGACTCGCTGAGCTTTCCCGGCACTCTCCCCCAGATCCCGACTTCGCCGGCGAAAGCCCGCAGGCGAACGAAGGGAGGTGTCGCTCACATCCCCGATTCTCGGGTCCTTCGAGCATCAGGCCCGGGTACGGGTGTCCAGCCAGGAAGCGACGGGCACCGCCCCGTCAGGCATACGCAGCCCGACAAACCGGATGGAGGAGAGAAGCATGAATAGACTGCACGACATCGGGCTCTCGAACGTCAAGCAGGTGTACAGCGGGCCGGAGGGCAAGCTCTGGGAGCTCATCATGGGGGAGCAGATCCACGTGGGCGGCTGGTCCGAGTCGAAGATCCTGGCGGAGAAGGCGGGCATCGCGAGTGGCCAGAAGGTCCTCGACCTCTGTAGCGCACTCGGCGCCGGCCTCCGCTTCCTCGTAAAAAACTATGGCATCGCTGGTTACGGCCTGGATGCCACCGAGCACATGGTCAGCGAGGCCGAGAGGAGAACCGCCGAGGAGGGCCTCTCGGGGCTGATCAGTTACAGGCTCGGTGATGTGACCAGCATACCCTGGGCGGATGGAGAGTTCGACGTAGTCTGGGGCGAGGACGCCTGGTGCTACGTGGATGACAAGGACCGCCTGGTCTCTGAGGCCGCCAGAGTGCTGAGGACAGGCGGGAAGATCGCGTTCTCGGACTGGGTCG
>JAFGKQ010000282.1 GCA_016928495.1 Candidatus Fermentibacterales bacterium | reverse complement strand
GCCTCCGGCAGGACGCTCGAGCAGGTATGGGACCGCATCTACGGGGCCACCGCCTTCTTCGCCGGGACCGCGGACGACCCGGTGGTCCCCGACTACCTGGTGGTGCTCGACTCGACCCATATCAACGTGCTCGTGCCGAACCAGCTCGCTACTCCAAGCTTCTACCGGGGGGTCCTTCCGGCGCTCGAGGAGCTGTCGGAACAGCGCATCTACGGAGGCACGGGGGCGATCGTCATCCAGGGAGACGCGGGACCCGAGCAGCTCGAGCTGGCCCTGCTGAAGTCCGCTGGCATGCGCTTCCTCGGCCAGCGCTACCAGCCCGACTCCGAGCTGCTGGGCAGGCTCGTCTACCCCGGCGTCGGGCCGGGCCCTTCCGGGGACGTGCGGACGATGCCGGATGCCCTCGATGTGGCCGCCATGCTCGGGTCCGGAAAGGCTCTGTCGCTGCTGGAGGAGAAAGGGGCGACCGGCTTTGCCGGCTACGGAGAGATCCTCGAGGGGCTGCGCGAGTCGTTCGAGGCGGGTGAGTCCGCGGGGCTCCGGTCGAACCTCTACATGTGCTGGCTGGACCTCCTCTCGGGCCAGCTCGAGGCGCACGGAGGAGAAACAGGCTCGGGTCCCGGCTATCCCGTCTTCATGAGATCGCCGGACTGGGGGCTCAAGACCCTGTCCACAGCGCTCGCATCATGGGCCGGGCTCAGGCACGATACCATCCTCTATGTCAAGCAGAGCTACACTCTCCCCATCGGGGGCCCGGCTCCGCCCCTCCGGCCCCTGCCCGGCTACGTCGAGCCCGTTCCGGAGCTATACGCCGGAGTCAGGGCAGTGCTCGGCATGATGGAAAGGGGCCTGGAGTCCTTGGGCATGCTGGACGAGCACATGTCGGCCTCGATCAGAGAAGCATCGACGCTAGTGGAGGTTCTGCAGGGCATCAGCGAGAAGGAACTGGCAGGAGATGACCTGACGGAGTCGGAGCGCCTGTTCTTGCTGTCGTTCGCGGACCAGCTCCAGTCAGTCCTGCCCAACACCTCGGGCAGGGCCCTCGAAGGCTCCACGATCCTGGTCGCGGACGTCCATACGGACGCGGCCTCGGGTCAGGTCCTCGAGGTGGGCTCGGGCTATCCGGACATGGCCGTCGTGGTCTACCAGACCGCCGAGGGCAGGCTGGGGCTCGCCGCCGGTCCGGTCATGTCCTTCTACCAGATCACGATGCCGTCATCCAGGAGGCTTACGGACGAGAGATGGCAGGGCCTGCTCGATGCCGGCCAGATAGAGCGCCCCTGGTGGTACCGTTGCCTGCAGACCCAGGACGAGTTGGTGGACCGCTAGAGCCCGCTCGCGCTCGGCTGGCGGGATGCTGGAAAACACCGTATGCTTCTTTCGTCAGAGGTCTCCTTCGTTCTGCCCGGGTGAGGTAGCTGGTCATGCCGCGAACGCTCCGTTCCAGTCTTGTGTCGCTGCCCGTTGCCCTCCCCCTGTTGATGCACCTCTTCCAGAAAGCCCCTGATGCAGGCTCCCTGGGCATAGGTTTTTCACTCGATCCACCGTCAGATGTGGCGGTGGTGGAATATCTCGGACATGACCTTCTCGAGCTCGACGGTGGTTGCACCTCGTTCGACGACGGCTATCCCGATCTGCCCGGCCTGCCCTATGCACTGGTCATCCCTCAGGGGACATCACTGGCCGATGTCGAGGTCAGGATCCTGGAACGGGTGGAGATGGAGGGCCACTACTCCATCGCCCCCGTGATGACCACGATAGTCGGGGAGCCGCCCGCTCTGTTTTCCGATCACCTGGCGGTCGAGTACCTGCTGGACGCTCCCTTCCCTGCAGAGCCGGTGATCGGGCTCTCCACCGGCAGCAAGGCCGGTTTCAGGGTTGCCGGGTTCACTTTCGTGCCGTTCTCGTACCACCCGCTGAGCGGCAGGCTCTCGGTCATCACTTCCGCCGAGCTCGTTCTGCGGTACGAGCACGACCCTGCCGCCGTGCCGGCAGCGGTCTCCGTGCTCCAGCGCAACGTCGCAACCGAGTCCCTGGAGACCTGGATACACAATCCGGGCATGCTCGAAGCCTGGTCTCCTCCAACCCGCCCGGATGGACCCGACGACACTACCTGGCTAGTCGTAGCGCCTGCGGCCTACGAGCCCTTCCTCCAGCCGCTGGTGGATCACAGGAGCGACGAGGGTCTCTCGGCCGACTTCGTGCCTCTCGAGTGGATCCAGTCGAGCTACGCGGGGTGGGACTCACCGGAGAAGATCCGCAACTACCTGAAGGAGAGCTTCCTCGAGCGAGGGCTCGTCTATGTACTGATCGTCGGAGAGGACGAGGAAACGGTCAGGATCTCGAAGTACGTGGACGGCTACACGCTCGACGAGACCGCCGACCTCTACTTCAGCGACCTGGACGGCACCTGGGATGCCAACGGCAACCACAGGTACGGCGAGGCCGATGACAGCCTGGACTACTACAGCGACATCTACGTCGGCCGCTTTCCCGCCTCTGACCGGTTCGACGTCTCGGTCATGGTCGAGAAGACCCTGGGCTACGAGACGGATCCCCCGGAGGGCGAATGGAGGAGTCGTGCACTGCTCTGCGGCGCTCTCCTCTTTCCGGACCACTCGTACCATGGCGACAGGCTGTGCGACAGCCTTCTCCAGTATATACCCCCGGACTGGGACGTAGATGTGCTGCTGGAGGATCCCCACGGCTGGAACCCCGAGAACCAGATCGAGCTGTTCAACGATGGAGTGGCATTCGTCGAGCCCGTAGGCCACGGCAGCACGTCCGGGATCTGGTGGATGCTGCCGGACTGGGAGCTGATGTTCGGCACGGACCAGATCCCGGAGATGGCCAACGGAGAGATGCTGTCCCTCTGGCAGTCGATCTCCTGCTACCCGGGTGCGCTGTTGTGCGAGGATTGCTTCGGGGAGTGGCTCATGAGATGGCAATCGGGTGGCGCGGTCGCGGTCCGTTTCAACTCCAGCGTTGGAAGGGCCAACCCGCCCAACTTCGGCCCCAACGAGTACCTGGACATCTACTTCGCCGAGGACCTGCTCGTCGAAGGTCTGTGCCGCCTAGGAGTCCCGCATGCGACGAGCAAGGACCGGCTCTACCCTACATCCGTCCCCAAGAGGCTCTTCTCGATACAGGAGCTGAACCTGCTTGCCGACCCCTATCTGCTCTTTATCACCGGCCAGACGGGCATCGAGCCGGAAGCGGGCCAGGGCGGGACTCAGCCTGGGACGGTGCTCCGCGTCTACCCCAACCCAACGTCCGGGGCTTGCGAGATCGCCGCATCGGGCGGTGCAGGCATCTCCGCCTGCACCTCGGTGCGCATCTATGACATGAGCGGTCGGTTGCTGCTGGAAAAGACGATGGGTCCGGCTCAGGACAGCGTTCAGCTCGCAGCCACGGAGCTCCCCACGGGCTGCTACGATGTAGTGCTCGTGGGCGGGTCGGGAATCGAGGCGTCCACGCGAATGGTCATCATCAGGTAGACGGCAGCAAGCGCTCGGGAAGGTCGAGTCTGTATCTAGCCCTCCACTGACTCCAGCTCCGCCAGGCCCTTGCCGATGGCTTCGTGAACGTCCCTCATCAGCTCGGGGCTGAGCGTGACGCCCTTCTTGGTCGGCTTCCACTCGCCGTCCTCGGCCATGTAGAAGAGCCTTATGTCAACGTACTGCCTGCCGTGGAACTCGGTGAGAGAGACCCGAACAAGGTCCTCGCCCTTCTCGAACTCCGCCAGGGTCTTCTGCATCAGAACCAGGCCTTCCTCGGTGTTGTGGAGTAGCTCCGACGAATGCGATGGCCGGTTTCGTAGCAAAACGCCGGACGGATGTCAAGAAGAGGCATGGTGCCGGGAGCCGGATCCGGGCTAGCCGCACTCCGAATAGCCGCAGTTGAGGGCACAGGCCACGCAGCCGGATTCGTACTTGAGGGGACCTCCGCAGCTCGGGCAGGCGCCCGCATGGTTCTGGAGCTCGTCCTCGCCCGCATGAGCGTCCTTCGAGGGCGTGAACTCCAGCTCCTCCACCGGTGCCGCGGACTTCTTCGTCTTGCTTCGCTGCGTCAGGTGGCCTTCCAGGCTCTTCCCTATGGCATCGGCGCAGGAGAGGATCCTGCCGCTGCTCTGCCAGACGACTCTGTGACAGCTTATTCCCTTCAGCTCCTTGACGATCTCCTCGGGCTTCACGTTCGAGCGGAGCGCCAGGGAAACCAGCCTGCTGATCGCTTCCGCCTGAGAGGCCGCGCAGCCGCCGGCCTTCCCCATCTGGCTGAAGATCTCCACGGGTCCCCGCTCGTCCTCGTTGATCGTCACGTAGAGGTTGCCGCAACCCGTCTTGATCCTGCGGGTGATGCCGGTCGTGAACTCGGGCCTGGGCCTCGGGGAGACGCCCTGCTGAGCGGATCCATCCGCTGTCTCGGCGCCCTGCCTCTCCCCGGCCGCCTTCTTCAGGTTGAGCACCTGCTTGTCCCGACTTCCGTCCCTGTAGACAGTTACTCCCTTGCAGCCCAAACGATTAGCTAGCTTGAACACCTCACCGACATCCTCCACGGTCGCGTGCTCGGGCAGGTTGACCGTCTTGGACACCGCGTTGTCGGTGTGCTTCTGGAAGGCTGCCTGCATCCTCACGTGGCTCGAGGGCGAGATATCGTGGGAGGTCAGGAACACGCGCTCGACGTCCGCAGGTACCCCGGCTACGCCGGTGCAGGAGCCCTTCTCGGCAACGCTGCGCACCAGCTCCTCGCTGTAGAATCCCCTCTCCCTGGCCACCGCCTCGAAGGCGGGAACGACCTCGTGCAGCTCGTCACCCTCGTCCAGCAGGTTCTTCCTGACGTAGGCCAGGGCGAAGACCGGCTCGATGCCGCTCGAGCAGCCGGCCAGGATGCTGATGGACCCCGTAGGTGCTATGGTGGTCACGGTCGCATTCCTCATGGGAGGCGACCCCTTGCGATCGTAGGTGCTCCCGGGGAAGTTGGGGAAGGGCCCTCGCGCCTCAGCGAGCGCAATGCTCGCGGCACGCGCCCTGGAGGAGATGAACGACATGATGTCCTCGGCGAAGTTGATCGCCTCCTCGGAGTCGTAGGGGATGCGCAGGTCGTACAGCAGATCGGCGAACCCCATCACACCGAGCCCGATCTTGCGGTTGCCGGTGACCATCTCGGCTATCCTGGGCAACGGGTAGCGATTGACCTCGATCACGTCGTCGAGGAACCTCACCGCCTCTGCGACGCTCCGCTCCAGAAGGTCCCAGTCGACCTCGGTCCTGCCGGTGGACGTGCTCCTCCTGGTCATCCTGGCCAGGTTGAGGGAACCGAGGTTGCAGGCTTCGTAGGGAAGCAGGGGCTGCTCCCCGCAGGGATTGGTGGCCTCTATCTGGCCGATGTGGGGCGTCGGGTTCGTGGCATTGACGCGGTCGATGAAGATTATCCCCGGCTCTCCGGAGGACCAGGCTGACTCCACTATCAGGTCGAATATCTCCCGAGCGGAATCCGAGCCGACCTTCTCTCCGGTGCGGGGGTTGACCAGGTCGTACCCCTCAGATCTCTCCAGCGCGCTCATGAACCTGTCCGTCACGGCCACGGAGAGGTTGAAGTTGTTCAGCCTCTTCATGTCACGCTTCACCGTTATGAACTCGCGGATATCGGGATGGTCCACCCGGAGCACCGCCATGTTCGCGCCTCTCCGGACCCCTCCCTGCTTCACCGTCTCGGTTGCCTTGTCGAAGACCGTCATGAAGGAGATCGGTCCGCTCGAGATACCCTTCGTCGAGAGCACCACGTCGTCCTTGGGGCGGATGCGCGAGAAGGAGAAGCCCGTTCCTCCACCGCTCTTGTGGATCAGAGCGGTGTTTTTCACGGCGTCGAATATGCTCTCCATGTCGTCCTCCACCGGAAGGACGAAACAGGCCGAGAGCTGACCGAGCTCCCTGCCCGCATTCATGAGGGTTGGCGAGTTCGGCATGAAGCGGAACTCCGACATCAGGTCGAAGAAGACCCCGGACCAGTACCCGGCATCGCCGCCGAAGCGATTCTCGCCTTCGGCGACGGTGCTGGCGACGCGGCGGAGCATGTCGGACGGCTCTTCGAGTATCTCCCCATCGGGCGAGCGCCGGAGATACCTCTTCCTCAGGACAGTGAGGGCGTTCTTGCTGAAGACTGGTGTCTGGTCGAGCTGTGCTTCACTCCGGGTGGTCGCGGGAGCCGGCGCCTCAACTCCTGTAGGGGAAGAGAAGAGGTCCTCCCCCGGAACCCATTCCTCCGCTGTAGCCATGTTCACCCCTGATGCGCGGCTGGAATGCACCCCACTCCACGTCCCGGGAGCAGCGCCACTCGCCTATCATCTCCCTGCCCACCCCTGCGGGGCGACAGCGCTTCCGACATGCCGAACCATCACTAAGACCGGCCGCGGTCTCTGTCAATACATATTGGGGTCCGGGTAAGGGGATGCCACAATCGGTAGTAGCTGACCCCCTCCCTATTCTCTTGCCGGGAAACCACCTGCGATATAGGATAGGGTCTGTCTGGAGGACGGATGAAGCATCTGCAGCCGCCGCAGAGGAAACAGTTCGAGGATGAGGTAGTCCAGTATCTCGATGGCCTCTACTGTTATGCACTCCATCTGACGAGGAACGACGAGGATGCCTGCGACCTGGTCCAGGAGACCTACGCCAGGGCATTCCGCGCCTACGAGCAGTACCAGCTAGGAACCAACGCGAGAGCGTGGTTGTTCGCGATTTTGAGGAACACCTTCCTGAACCGGTTGAGGAAGGCCAGACGGAATCCGGTAAGGACGCATTTCGAGGAGCAGGAGGAGCTCTCCTCGGCGATGGAGCCCGTCGAGCCGCCCCTGGGCACCGATCCCGAGACAGAGACGATCAGGGACGAGATGAGAAGGGACATCCGGAAGGCGCTCTCGAGAATCCCGGAGAGCTTCAGGAGCGCCGTGGTCCTTTGCGATGTCGAGGGCTTCTCCTATAAGGAGATATCCTCGATACTGGGTGTACCGATAGGCACGGTCCGGTCGAGAATCCACAGGGGGCGGGCGATGCTTCAGAAGATGCTCGAGAAGTGGCATGACGACATGGCGGAGGACAGCCCATGACCTGCCGGGAGGTCGCCGAGGTCCTTCACGACTATGTCTCGGGCGAGCTCGACGACAGCGAGAACGGTGAGATCTTCCGCCACCTTCAGAACTGCGAGAGCTGCAGGGCGAAGGCCAGGCAGATGCAGGAGCTTCGCACGAGGATAAGGGACCTGTTGAGGACCCCTGCTCCCGGTCATCTTCGAGCCCGGGTCCTCTCACTGCGCTCCGAATGACGCAGCCCGCCGGCACCGGGCCATGCCGACGGCGCCGTGCTCCGTTCCTCTCCGGTCTCGCGGCGGCCATCCTCTCCATCCTTCTGCTCCCCCTCCTGTACCCGCGACGGGCAACCGTATTCAGGGCACACGAGGAGCTCGTCGGATACTGCTGCCTGCTGGCCAGGGGGGCGGCAACGGACCCGGTGCTGGCAGGCCCGGGGGCATTCCCGGAAGGCCTCTCCGCGGCCGGCACCGCCCTGACAGGCTGGCTCCAGAGCGGGAGCTGGGTCGAGTGGAAGACCGCCGGGAGCGTTCTCAGAG
>JAFGKQ010000281.1 GCA_016928495.1 Candidatus Fermentibacterales bacterium | reverse complement strand
GCCGGCAAGGACAACTACTACGGCTCCGGCAGGATACGCGCTCTGGAAGCCGTGCTGGCCGCCCTCGCTCTCGGCACGGGGCCGGAGCCCCCCACACGGCCGGCAGGCCTCCGCATGAGAGTCTGCCCCTCCCCGGCGAGGGAGTCTGCGACGGTCCGTCTCGAGCTGGCGGAACCCGCCGCCGTGAGGGTGACCATCCTGGACCTGTCCGGCAGGGTCGTCTCGACGCTTCACGAAGGCCCTCTTCCTGCCGGGGGGAGTGATCTTCTCTGGACTGCGGGCCCGTGCCTGCCGCCAGGGGCCTATTTCGCTCTTGCCAACTGCGATGGCGAGAACGAGAGCACTCTCTTCGTCCTGCTCAGCCGCTAGGCTGGCCCTGACGGGCCTCTGCCTGCTGCTCGTGCCCGGACGGGGCTCCGCCGGCAAGCCTGACACCGGCTCTTCCTCGACTCAGGCCGGCAGCTCCGCCTGGAGCGGCACTCTGAGTGGCGGCGGCTTCATGACCCTCGGCAACACACAGAGCATCAGGATCACTGCGAGGGCGAACCTCGCCAGGAAGCTCATCAACCCGTGGTCGAGCGCTCAGCTCAACGCTCAGGCCTCCTATGGGGAGAGCATGGAGGAGAGGTTCCTCGAGCGGATCAGGATCGAGCCTGAGCTCGAGCTGTTCCTGGACGAGAGGGACTACGTCAGGCTGGGCGGCTACTGGAAGAGAGACTATTTCGCCGGGATCAGCAGGGCCTTCGCGGCCCTGGTCGTGCCCGGCAGGCGGCTGGTGACGACCGAATACGTCGATCTCGACTGGGAGGTGGGAGTCCTCTGGGAAACACGGGTCAGTACCGATGGCGAGACCAGGCGAACCGCAAAGGTGCTGGGAGGCGGAGCCATCAGGTGGGATCCCAGCCGGTACCTCAGGTTCTCGGCCTCGTGGGAGACGACCAGGGACCTGAGGGAATGGCGCGACTGGGACTTCTCGGGCATCATGGGCAGCGAGAACTTCCTGAGCGAGAAGGTCTCCGTCTTCCTGGGATACGAGGTCCAGTACTACAACATCCCGCCCTCGAAGCTGGGCGAGAGCATCGACATGAGCATAACCCTGGAGCTGAGGATCTCTCTGTGAGCTGATCCGATCATTCCCAGCGGAAGAACAGACAGGCCACCAGCAGTCCTGCGAGCATGACCGCCACGAGGACAGCCAGCTCCAGCGGATAGTCCAGTAGGCTCCCGCCGAGCCACACCCCCTGCATCAGCCTTACCGCATGGGTCAGAGGAAGCGCCTGCGCGAAGCCTTTCAGGAAGGGCGGCAGCATCCGGAAGGGAACCGCCGCCCCCGACAGGAAGAGCATGGGGAAGTAGAGCAGGTTGGCGGCCACGAGCCCGCCCCTGGCGGTTCGCGCCAGACTCGCCGGGATGAAGCCGAGACCTGCGAGGCTGATGCTGCAGAGCAGGAAGGCGGCCAGGAACTCAGGCAGGCTCCCCCAGAACCTGACGCCCCAGAGGACGATCGCAGCCAGGAGGAGAAGGACGACTCCGGCGATGGTCACTGCGAAGACCGCGATCACCTCTCCGAGCAGAACGGCGACGGGTGAAGCCGGCGATGCCCTGAAGCGCCTCAGGATGCCCCTCTCGCGGTAGGCGGCGATGTTGGTGGTCAACACCATGATCCCGCTGGTCGCGATCACCATTGCCATGAAGGCGCTGACCGAGAAGTCTATGAAGCCGAAGGCCTCGCCCTCGAACGGGGAGTTGCCCCACATGCTGCCGAACAGCAGCATCAGCATCAGGGGGAAGATCAGGGTGAAGAAGAACGCCGAGTGATCCCTGAAGTAGAGCAGCAGCTCCACCCTGCCGATTCTCAGTGCGTTGCGGGCGGCCCTCATCAGTCCCTCAGCTCCCTACCGGTCACCGACAGGAACACGTCCTCCAGAGTCGGTCGCTCCACATCGAAGTCTTCGAGGTCCAGACCCAGCCCGCTCATCAGGCCCACCAGATCCACGAGCACACGTCCGCTGGTGATCCCTACGACGAGCGCGTCTCTCTCGAGCCTCGCTCCCGTGACTCCCTCGATGCCCCTCAGTTGATCGAGCACGTCGTTCGTCAGGCTCCTCCCCGGCGTGACCGTGACCCTGGTGCCCCCGGGCATGCCGGCCACCAGTGCTGCCGGCGTGCCGAGAGCTGCCAGCCTTCCCCGGTCGATTATCCCGACCCGGTCGCAGAGGTGCTCGGCCTCATCCATGTAGTGGGTCGTCAGCAGGACCGTCTTGCCGGAGTCCCTCATGTCCCTGACCAGATCCCAGAGCATTCTCCTTCCCTGGGGATCGAGCCCGGACGTCAGCTCGTCGAGCAGGATCACCTCCGGGTCGGAGAGCAGGGCCATCGATATGAAGAGCCTGCGCTTCTGGCCTCCGGAGAGCTCCCCGAAGAACGAGTCGAGCCTGTCGGAAAGACCCATCCGCTCGAGCAAGGCCCTCCAGTCGACTGTGCTCCCGTAGAACGAGGAGAAGAGCTGCATGGCCTCTCTGATCCGGATCCTCTCCGGGAGCTCCGACTCCTGCTGCTGGATGCCCACGTGGTGACGGAGCCGGTCTTCGTCCCTCTGCGGATCGAGTCCGAGCAGGGAGACGGATCCGGAGTCCGGAGAACGCAGGCCCGCGATTATCTCGATCGTGGTCGTCTTGCCTGCCCCGTTGGGGCCGACGAGGCCGAAGATCTCGCCCTTCTCCACCCAGAAGGATATCCCGCAGAGGGCGTCGATTCTGCCGTAGGATTTGGAAACGTCCTCGACTGCCAGAACACGAGTCTCTTCCATTACGTCGATGCCCCCGCTATCTGCATCCCGTGAGGTGCGGCCGCAAACCCGAGGATAGAAGAGGAACCGGCCTCACGCAAGATGCTCCGCGGGGCCTTCTCGCGCTCTGCCTTCATGGCTATCATTCATACATGAGGTCCAGGACCCTGGCATCCATCCTCTTCTGAAGGTCCCCGCTCCGCGCACCGGGTCCGGTGCGGACGGTCCCGCGGGGATCAGATCCCACCGTTGACCGGGCGGGCTCTGCAGACGGAGCTGGCTGCAGCTCCTGTCCGCTGACCGGGGGGAGCAACTGCGGGAGGTGCGGGAGATGAAGTACCTGATCACGATGCCGAAGCGGGATCGGGAGTCGATCAGAAGCGCTTGAACCAGAGTCATCAACGCTTCCAGGGGAAGCGGGCTGACAATGGACAGGGCCTACCTGAACAGGGAGCTGGGGCGGGTCTTCTGCTGCTGGCAGGCTCCATCCAGAGCCGACATAGAAGCTCTTTTCGAGAAGGCCGGAGCTCCCTTCGAGGAGATAATCGAGGTCGAGGAGGCGCTCACCTCCTCGTTCTGACCCTTCGCGCGACCGCGGGATCACGAACCGGCCCTGCCGGCTGTGGAAGGGGTCTGTCCATGGATCGCTTCTGCCTTTAGATTGCCTGCCGGAGCCGTGAAGTGCGGTTCACCCAGTGACCGAGAGCTGGATGGAGACCGGGATGACCGTTGCCAGATTCCCGCGGGGGCTCTACTCGGACGTCAGGGTCGAGAGGGTTTCCAGTACGGTGATAGCCTACACACTTGGACGCCTGGACGAGTTCAGGGAGCGTGACTTCACTGCAGCCTTCGTGAGGGTGTTCGACGGGGACAGATGGTACTACTCCGCAGTCTCCGAGCTGGCGAGCGTGCAGGGCGAGCTGGATGCCCTGGCTTCGGCGGCCCGGCCGAGACTCGACATCGAGGACCACCCTGTAGTGAAGAGGCTCGAGGCGAACGTGGGCGATTTCGAGGGCTTCGCTGGCAGCTCGGTTTCCGGGGTCGACCCTGCCGCCAAGCATGAGCTGCTGAGAAGGTCCTTCTCTCCACTCTCGGATCGCTCACTCGTCAAGTCCTGGCGCGGAGCCTACATGGACCGGCACACGCGCAAGCACATCCTCTCGAGCAAGGGCGCAGACCTTCGCTTCGACACTCAGACGACCGGCCTCTTCGTGCTGTTCGAGCTGTCCGAGGGCGACAGGAGGTTCAGGGAGACGGAGTTCGACGGGACAACCGGCTTCGACGAGCTCGAGAGCCTCGAGGGCAAGCTCTCCGCGAGGCTCGATCAGTCAGAGAGCTTCCTCCGCGAGTCCAGGCCGGTCGATCCCGGCGAATACACCGTGATACTGTCTCCTTTCGCTGCGGGCATCTTCGCTCACGAGAGCTTCGGACACAAGAGCGAGGCCGACTTCATGATAGGAGACGACGCGATGATGCGGGAGTGGGCCGTCGGGTCGCGCGTCGGCCCGGAGGCTCTCTCCATCGTGGATGATGGCAGCGTGCAGGGTGGAGGGTTCACACCCTTCGACGATGAGGGAACCAGGTCCCGCAAGACCTACCTCATAAGGAACGGCATCCTGAGCGGGAGGCTCCATAGCTCCGTCACCGCCGCGGCCCTCAACGAGGAGCCGACCGGCAACGGCCGCAGCATCGGCTTCGAGTACGAGCCCATCCCGAGGATGACTACGACCTATATCGAGCCCGGCACGATGAGCAGGGATGAGCTCTTCGAAGGCGTCGACGAAGGGCTCTTCGTCGAGACGGTTCTCCACGGTTCCGGGCTCAGCACCTTCACTCTGGCGCCTTCGCTCTCCTACCTGGTCAGGCATGGCCGCATAGCCGAGCCGGTGAACGTCTCCGTCATAACCGGGAACGTCATGGAGACCCTGGGCATGATAGACGGGCTCTCGGACGAGCTGGAGATCGTGAGGGGGCCGGGCGGAGGCTGCGGCAAGCACGAGCAGTATCCCCTCAGCGTCAGCTTCGGCGGCCCGTACGTTCGAGTGCGCGGCATGAACGTGAGCTAGGGCGGAGGCGGCATGGTACGCGAGCGCTACACCGAGATCATTCGTCAGGTCGCCGTCAACGTGTCGGGGAGCACCATCGACTCCGTGAGGAGAAAGGACATCACGAGAACCGGGTTCAGGGTCTACTCCGACGGTCTGATAGGCACTGCCGGCGCGATAGGCATCTTCGACGAGCCCATGCTCTGGGAAAAGGCAGAGAAGGCCCTCGAGAGGGGCGTGGAGTACCCATTCGGACTGTCCCCGGAGCGAAGGCAATCGCTCGACTCCACTCGCATCCAACTGCAGGCCGGGGAGTTCCTGGAGGAAGCGGAGGCCCTGGTCGAGGGCCTGATCGGGATGGCTCCGGGGCTGCTCTTCACCAACAAGGTCCTGCTTTCCGTGTACAGGAGGTCGCTTCACAACGATCTCGGGCTCGATCTGGAGAACGTCTACGATGAGCTGAGCGTGGACCTGATGTTCAAGCAGAAGGGATCGAGTGGAATACTCGACGGCTTTCTTATCCCCTCCTCGATGGCCAGATACGATCGCAGCCTGCTTCTGGAAGAGTATGGCTCGTTCTGCGAGGCCTTCTCCACTCCCGTCGACCTTCCGGAGGGGCGGAAGCTCCCCGTGATGCTGACCAGGGAGAACTGGTCCATGCCTCTGAGGAAGCTCTATACCGACCTGAGCGGCCTCTCGATCGGCTCCGGAGCGTCCCTGCTCTCTGGGAGAATCGGGGAGAAGGTGTTCTCCGAGGGGCTCACACTGCTGCAGTGCAGCGACCCGAAAAGGGGATGCGGCCCGTTCTTCGACATGGAAGGCGTGGTCAACGAGGGGTTCACGCTTCCGCTGGTGGATGAGGGGGTCGTCAGGACGGCATTCACGGACAAGCGAACGGCAGAGAGATTCGGGCTCCCCCTCACCGGGGCTGCGGGGGGCGCCTTCGACGGAGTCCCCTGTCTCTCCCTTCCAGGCCTGGTCCCCGACTCTTCCGATCGCACTGCCTCGGAGCTGCTTCGCGGTGATCCCGGAGTACTGATCGTGTTCGCCGCCGGCGGCGAGTTCAAGCCCGACGGGGCCTTCGCCACCCCGGTTCAGCTGGCGATGCTTCACGACGGTTCGAGGCTGCTCGGAAGGTTGCCCGAGCTGCGGGTCTCGTCGCACCTCTTCAGGATCTTCGGGGATGACTTCAGGGGCGTGTCCTGCGACTCGGCGTCAGCGCTCACCGATGACGGCTTCATGATCTTCGATGCCGATGTGGAGCGTGCCTGAGACCGAGCTAGTTGAGTATCTCCACCGACCAGACTCCGGGATTGGCAGGTGGACCCTCCCAGTTGTCGCGCGTGTACAGGATCAGGTTCTTGCCGTCGTCGCTCCATGACCTCACGCAGACGTAGGGTGTCCGGATCTCACCCATGTTGACGGGGTCACCCCTGTCGAGATCCCACAGGATGGGCGCGCCGTCATAGCCGTTGACCAGCAGGTGAGTCGAGGCCGGGGAGAAGACGGCGGAGATGCCGTTGCGGGCGACTAGCTTGAGCATGCGGGTCCTCCGGTCCCACAGGATCATCCTGTAGTCCACCACGTCTCCCAGGGACTCCTCCGCGTCGACGCTGTGCATGGTCAGGCGCCAGCACGAGTCGGGTGACAGGCATTCGTAGACGATGTCCGTGTCATCTCCTTCGACCGGCGTCCATCGCATGAGATCGGCGCAGGACCAGCTCATCGTGTCCGGGTCCAGGTCGGCGGATCGGGCGATCTCCTTCACCAGTACCACCGCCCGGTCGGTGAAGGGCCACTGGGCGGATACCGAGGACAGGGCTGCGACCGCGGCCAGGATCGGGAGTCCTCGTCGTGGCACTGAGCTGCCTCCGTTCCTGCATGGGAGGGGACTGCCCGGGCGACGGGCTTCCGTCAGCCCTGGCCGGGCTTGTCCGTCAGACTCCCGGGGACAATAGTGCTAGATCGCTCCCGGAGGGAGGAGGGACTGTCGTGATAGGTCGGGCCATCGGCAGAGCCATGCCCTATCTGCTCTCCGGGGGTCTGTCCCTGGCTATCCTGATCCTCTTCGTGATTCCCAGGAGCACCTGTCACAGGTACAACACTGCCCTGGAGCTGATGAGACGCGGCGAGCATGCCGAGGCGCTCCTGATCATCGACGGCCTTCCGCCGGAGGTACAACTGGCCGACTCGCTGCGGCGAGTTTGCATCGGCTCTCTTGCCGAGACCCTCGATGACAGCCTCCGCATGTATGCCGACTTCTGGACGGATGGGCGTTCCCGCTGCTCCCTTCTGCACGAGCTGGGCTTCAGGCTTGAGCTTCCCTGCGTGGGCGCGGACGCCGGGCTCGTGGCCGGCCTTGACCGCGATGGCGACAGGGTAGTCGTGATCGACACCGGTACCGGCCAGGTAACGGCCTCCGTTCCCGTGGGGAGCTCGCAGGGCTACTCCACCGTAACCGACCTGGACCTGTCTCCCGATGGGGAATACCTCGCCGTGGGATTTCTGGACGACCCTGCCGTGCTTCTGTCGATAGAGCAGAACCGGTTGCGGCACATGTCCCCCGCATACCCG
>JAFGKQ010000280.1 GCA_016928495.1 Candidatus Fermentibacterales bacterium | reverse complement strand
GCAGGGGAGCGAGGTCCATACCCGACGCGAGGAGAGCTGCCAGCATGGCCGCCGAGCAGGGGCTCGCCCTTCCCAACGCCCTCAGCCTGCTCTACACCGCCCGGCTGCTCCTCCAGGAGAACGACACGGCACGCGCCGAGGAGACCCTGAGAAGGGTCGCATCCATCTCGGATCTCCTCGGGGACAGGCATCTCGCGCTGCTGTGCGACCTCTCCACCGCCAGGGTGAGGCCGGTCAGGAAGGGCAGGAGCGATCTGAGGTGGCGCGCGGAGGAGCTGGGCCTGTTGTCCGAGATCCTGGAGACCCGGGTCGTGACATCCGAAGGCAACGTCTCGGAGCGGGACTCGGCGCTCGCGGAGCTGCTGGACCTACCCTCTCCCCTCAAGGCCTGCGAGCTGGCCTCCACCTACGGAGTGCCCTCGGAAGGAAGGCTCCGTTCCAGGCTCGTCAGGAGTTTTCAGGACCTCTGCGATGCCCTGCCCGAGGAAGACCTCGAGGGTTTCCGACGGGTCAACGAGCCCCTGGCCTCGCTCGCCGAAGGCTCCGGGCAGCCACCCCCGGAGCCGGCCTACCTCGAGAAGCACATCGAGACTCTGGCCGAATGGATCCGGGCTCAGGCGACGGAGAACGGCCCGGGGCTGGAAGCCCTGGCAGGCGGTCTCGGCCTGCGGCATCTCGCGACGTCCCCGGGCGGCGATCCCGATGAGGTGATGCTCGCGGAATCGGGAGGAGTCTCCCTCTACGCCGCAGGAGACGACATCGCGACGGCCAGGATGATGGCTCCTCTCATCATCGCCGCTGTTCTCTCGACGCCGGCTCGAAGCGCCGGGCCCGATCTCCCCGGTGCCCCCTATCCGGAGCTCGTGGGCAGGTCGGCAGCGATGAGGGATCTCAAGAGGACCATGATGAGGATCTCCCCGCAGGCTGTCCCGGTGTTGATAGTAGGCAGCACCGGTACGGGCAAAGAGCTGGTCGCCAGAGGAATTCACTCCACTGGCAGATCCGCCAGCGGCCCCTTCGTCGCAGTCGACTGCGGCGCCATACCGGAGCACCTTCTCGAGTCGGAGCTCTTCGGCGCGAGGAGAGGCGCCTATACCGATAGCCGCCACGATCGTCAGGGGCTTCTGGAGACCGCCGAGGGAGGAACCCTCTTCCTCGACGAGATCGGCAACATGCACCTCTCGCTGCAGGCCAAGCTCCTGAGAGTGCTCGAGACGGGGACCTTCAGGAGACTGGGTGACACGAGGGAGAGAAGCGTCGCGTTCAGGCTGATAGCCGCCACCAACAGGGACCTGATGAGCATGGTGGCTGACGGGCAGTTCAGAGAGGACCTCTACTACAGGATCGCCGTTGTCGTCCTTCGGCTGCCGGACCTCACGGACAGGATACGGGACATCCCGCTGCTCGCGGAGCACTTCGCGGGCTCTTTCACGGAGGACGCAGGGACCGGGAAGCAGGAGGCGGCCCTGAGGATGACCAGAGGTGCGCTCGAGAAGCTGGCCGGCCACTCGTGGCCCGGCAACGTCCGTGAGCTGCGCAACGTGATCCACAGGGCCCTGGTGGTCACCGGGGGAACCGGTCCCATCACCGAATCAGACATAGCCCTCGAACGGCCGCGCGCCGGCGCAGGCGAGACCGTCCGCGGGGAGTCCATGACGAACGCCATGGCCAAGCATGCGAGGAGGGTCCTGGACCTGGCCGGAGGCAACAGGGCCAGAGCGGCGGAGATGCTCGGCGTAGACCCGAAGACGCTGAGGAAGTATCTGGGTATCTACGAGCGACTCGAGGACACGTAGGGGGAGCCGTTCAGGTAGAACCGCCATTCCAGCTCCCTGGCCCTGCTGATCCCGGTTCTGCGGCTCGTTGCGATGCGAAGGTTGCCCGTCCGGGCCGGAACCAGGACCCGGAGATCACCGGACCTGAGATCATGCCCGTTCTGGGCCAGAGTGATCCCCATTGCCTGGCAGAGCCTTCCGGGGCCCCTGCAGAGGTCCCGCACGCTTGCGGTGCCCCTGGCCTCCCGCATGAGCCCGAGGCCTTCCAGGGGCTCGAGAGCCCTCACCAGAACAGCCTCCCCGCGCCCGGTCAGACCCGAGGAGACATTGAAGCAGTGGTGAAGGCCATAGATAATGTAGACATAGGCCAGGCCTCCCCTGTCGAACATGGGCCAGTTTCGCTGCGTCCTGCCACGGAAGGAATGGCTGGAGGCCTCGTCTTCGGAGTAGGCCTCCGTCTCGACGATCATCCCCCGGCGGGTGCCCTCACCACTGACACGCTCGAGCAGGCAGCCTATCAGGAGTCCTGCAAGATCCACGCAACCCGCGTCGTAGAAGGACTCGTCGGGCAGCAGCCAGGCTCCGCGTGCCGAGCCTGCCGGCATCCCCTTTCCTGACATCAGTACCGGAAGGTGTAGTGGAGCTCCAGGGAGGGCTCCATCTCGCCGTGGAGGCTCGACCTCGTGCTGCCTATCACCGAGAAGTCCCTTGTCAGGAAGTACTGGGCCCGTATCGTGCCGGGCTCGGAAGAGAGCACGTCGCCCTCGTAGGAGAGGAACAGGTCGGGCAGAACGTACTTGCCTATGTTGACCGTGAGGCTCCTGTCCTCCTGCTCTCCCATGAGCTCAGGATCCAGGACGAGCTGGTCCAGGCCGATGCCCTCCCGGATGCTCCTGGCCAGGAGCTGGCCGACATAGCTCTGGGCTATGCTCTCCAGCTCGGACTCCAGGGCGCCGGTGTCCAACTGCTGGAGCTGGTCGTAGGTGATGCCCAGCGCCAGCAGAGTTATGATGTCCTCCTGCAGCAGGTCGCCCGCGGGCCCGGTGCCGGACAGGGTCATCTCCAGGTTGTCCAGATAGCCCTGCACCAGCGCCATGATGACGTAGGTCTCCCTGTCCATGGCTCCGATGATCCTCGTCTCCGCAATGGCCGTGACGTAGGGCCTGATCGGCACTAGCCCGAAGAACTGGATAGAGCCCTCGATGATCTGGAACTCCTTCTGCAACAGGAACATCCTGCCTCGAACGGCATTGATCGTGCCCAGGACTGCCGGCCGATGCTGGTTCGTGACCACTCTCAGGTCGGCGTTCAGCTCGATGTCGGCGAACGAGGACCTGAACCAGAGGCCCCTCGACGCGCCGATGGAAACATCCAGCTCCACGGGAAGATCCGGCGTCGAGGCTCCTTCGGATCCCATGTCGGGGATCGTCACCAGTCCCTCCGAGACCTGAATTGCGCCCGAGACGAGGGGACGCTTGGAGGAGGAGTGCCCCGAGCAGGAGAACTTCCCCTCGACCACGAGGCTCGCGAGGTTCGGGATCCCGATGTTGATGCTGGAAGCCCTTCCGGTGAAGCTGTAGCTTCCGATCCGCGGATCAGGTAGGTAGTCCGTGAACTCGAGGCTCCCGCTCACGCCGAGGCTTCCCCCGAGCACGTCCAGGGCGGTCAGGCTGAACTGCGTGGTGAAGGTGGCTTCCGCCGGGTCGGAGTGCTGCACGGTGATCAACACGTTCGGCACGACTATGCCCATCGAGGTGAGGTAGAGCTCGTCCGCCCTTGCGGAGATCTCGGCATCCACGACCGGATCGGCATCAGGCCCTATCCTCTCGTACTCCAGGTGCGCGGACAGGTAGCCGCCCCTGGTTCTCAGGCCCGTTGGCAGGAGGCTCAGCACCCAGTCCAGCGGCTCCTCGACCTCGAGCTCGATGAACCTCAGGCTCCCCCTGCGTAAGCCCGGGCTCTCCCCGCTCCAGGGGGAGTCGAGCGAGGCGCGCAACCCGCTCCTCCTGCCCTCGCGCCAGGAGTAGACCCCCTCTATCGCCAGGGAGTCGTTGGTGAGAAAAGCGCTCAAGGTGATGCTGTCCGAAGAGAACGGTCCATAGGACGGGGACCGGATCAGCCCGTCCAGACTGGCCAGGAGCTCGGGGCCCTGCCTGACTGCCGTCAGCTCGATCGAGCCTATGCCGGAGATCCCGTGGAGAAGCCCGGACGCGCTGGAGGCCGATGCCAGGTCGAGATCGGAGAGCCTCAGCGCGAGGGCCAGGGTGTCACCGGGGCCTGAGCGCAGCGATGCCAGTATCTGCCCATGAGGAGTCTGAAGCCAGAGGCTGTCGAGGACGATGGACTCCGGACCGGCCACCAGGCTCACCAGACCGTCGGAAACGAGCCTGAGCTTGCTCATGCTCAGCGCGAGCCCATTCATCCTGACCGAGCCGCTCTCCCCCGCGAGCTCCACTCTCCCGCTCGCACTGGCGCAGATGCCTCCGGCAGTCGACAACTCGAGGCTCTCCACCTCGATGGAAGGCCACGCCGCAGTCATCGTGGTACGGAGCTGCAGCTCGCCGATGGGCGACGACAGGCTGCCGATCTCGAGCGACGCCCTGCCGGAGGTCACTCCGGGCCCGACACTCATCGCCCCCTCGAGGGCGACATCCGAGGCAGCGAGACCGCCGTAGCCCATGTCCGACATGGCCAGTGACCCGGAGAGCCGCAGCGCTCTTCGCGATCCGGAGACATCCAGGCCGCCTGAGATCCCGGACGCCTGCGGGAGCTCCCCGACGCCGCGCAGCCTCCCCAGGGCGGCGGGAAGCGACGAGAGGGCAAGCTCGAGCCTCCCCGAGTGAGCGGCGGGCAGCCAGTCCGCGCCCATCTCCCCCGAGCCGCGATAGGAGACCCTTCCGTAGGTCCCGGTGGCAGAGGCATCGAGGCTCCAGGCCCCTGCGGAAACCTCCCCGCTGGCCCTCACCCGTCCCAGCTCGTCATCCACCATGGTCACGCTGGCAAGGTCGCAATCGAACCACAGCGACCCCGGGCCCAGCAAGGATCCGCTCGCGGAGACGCTGGCTCTGCCGGTCAGCCTCATTCCCGGGAGGTCGGCTCCGAGCTCGCTCGCCGGGTCGAACCCGGCAAGAGCGAGGTCGGCCCTGGCGAACCACCCGTCGCCGAAGGAGAGGCGGCCGCTGAAGCTCCCGGCCACGGACCCCGACTCGAAGTGCCCTTCGAAGACCCTCACGCTGTCGAGACCCAGGTGAAGGGAGTCGAGGTCGGCCCGGACCTCTCTCCCGAAGAGCCGGAGGTTCTCCGTGAGCAGGCTCATCACGAGCTCGGGTCGGTCCAGACTGCCGTGGGTCGTCGTCTCGAACCTCACCACGCCCGAGGCGAAGGGCAGCAGGGGGACCAGGCTCAGCCAACCGGAGCCTTCCGCTTGCAGAAGGCGTCCGATGCCGTCCATCTCGCCGTGCAGTTCCACGCCCCCCGCTGTGGAGGCAGCGGAGAACCCTTCGGAAGAGAGGACGCAGTTGGCAAGCCTCAGGTGTCCGTTGGCGGTGACCCGCCCGGCGCGCGGCACCACGGCGCTGAGGCTGTCGATCCGCAGAACGGCCCCGTTATCTACGATCAGCCCGGTGGCCAGGAAGATCGAATCGGCAACATCCACTCCATGGACACGAACACGGCCGGCCTCCACCAGCAGGGAATCGACAGTGGTGACGATCCCGTCCTCTACCGAGGCGAGCACCTCGGGCAGCGTTCCGGAGGGGCCTGTGCTGTCACGAAGCGGCACCTCGACCACGACCTCTCCGGCCCGGAGCCGCCTGAGACCCCTGCCGGCGAGGTAGGAGACTGCGGAGCCGTCAATGTCCACATCGCTGACCACCACTCGCACACCGTCGTGCGTCAGCACCACAACTGTATCTACGGAGGTGCTCCAGAAGAGATCGCTCCTGGGGCAGACCACCCTGATGGTAATGCTGTCCGAGCTTGCCACGGAAGAGATGATCATGCCGACTGCCTGATCCAGGAAACCGAGGGCCCACAGCGCGTAGAAGGTCAGAAGCAGCAGGAACAGCCCGAGGGAAGCGGCGGCGAGCCACCTGCCGAAGATCTCGGAGCGCGTTGAGACTAGCATTCGTCAGAAGGCGTGCCCAAGGGCCACGTACACCCTTCCCCTGCGGAAACCCTCGCGCCATGTCGGGGCGAACCCGTAGTCGATCCTCAGAGGCCCGAATGGCGTCTCGTACCTCAGGCCGAGGCCGGTACCGAACCCCATGTTGTCGAGCGAGACATCCGAGAGAGAGTCCCAGAGCCCACCCGTGTCGGCGAACAGGACGAACCCGAGTGAGCCGATCACCCTGAGCCTCGTCTCGATGTTCCCCAGGAGCATCACCCTTCCGCCCAGCGAGTTGCCCTGCTCGTCCTCCGGTCCCAGGTCATTGAATCCATAGCCCCTGACAGTAGTGCCCCCGCCCAGGAAGAACCTGTCATCGGGCTCGACGATCTCATCGCCACCGTAGGGCTCCACTCTGCCCGCTCCCAGCCTCCAGGCAAGGATGAAGTCCCTCTTCACGGCCTTGAACACCCGCACCTCGGCTGTGAGGCGATAGTACTGCCGTCCGCCCACGAGAAGCCCGGCGGCATCCACCCCTCCGCTGAGCCTGTGTCCCCGGGAGGGGGAGAACGGTGAGTTCCTGGTGTCATGCACGAGAGAGGTGGAAACGATGGCGCTGGTCGCCCAGTCCGACTCCTCCGCCTCTTCGGCGTAGCGGGAGCGCTCCACTCTGTAGCCCACCTCCCACTCGAGCGACCTGCCGAAGCGCCTGCTGAAGGTCGTCTCTATTCCGTAGGATCTCTCGCTGATGCCGGGCAGCTCCTTGTAGAGGTAGTCGGCAGTGACCCTGGCGGTCCACCTGGTCGAGATGAAGTAGGGCTCTTCGTAGGACACCTGAGGAACCACCTCGTCTCCTCCTCCGGAGCTCAGGTATCGTGTGATCCTGCCCCCGATGTTGAGGCGCTGGTTGTTGCCGAACAGGTTCGGGTGGTTCCAGTAGGCGCTGCCCGTGATCGCGGAGGGGGAGAGGTACCCGCCTCCGAGATCGACCGTCCGGTAGTCCCTCTCCGTCACGGAAACGACGACATCAACGGTGTCGCTGCCCTCCTCCAGTCCCTCGTAGCGGATCCTCACCGTCTGGAAGAGGCCGAGTCCGTAGACGTCAGAGATGGACTCCCTGAGGATCCGCATGTCCAGCGAATCGCCCCGGGCCAGAGGTATCTCGCGGATCACCACCTTCTTACGGACCGTGTCGAGTCCCTCGACGCGGATGGCGCCCAGGTGGACCTGCTGGCCTTCGGTAACCTCGCACTCCACGGCCCTGTCGATCTCCGACAGTGTGTCCGGCAGACCCGCGGTGTCGGGAGGAGCAACTACGACCCTTATGATCGCGCCGACATAGCCCCTCTGCCTGTAGGCGTCCAGGAGCTGGCTCTCCATGTCGGCCAGCGCCGCCGGGGTCAGCAGGTCTCCGGGGCTCAGCCCGAGCATCCGGGCGATCTCCGCGGCCTCGAAGACCGTGTTGCCCGATACCACGAAACCGCTGTAGTGGCTTCGCCTTCCAGGCGCCACATGGATCTCCGCCACGCCTAGCTCATCGGTCCACGATGGCCAGATCACGTTCACGTCGGCTTCGAGATAGCCCCTGGAGGTCAGGTTGTCGAGAACGGCGTCGAGGACTCCCCGTCTGGTGACCTGGAACTGGGGGATGCCCTCCCTCAGCCCCGTTCCTCTCAGAAGGTCGCCTCTGGATACCGGAAGATTGTCCGTGACGTATATCGAGTCTATAGTTGGTTCGATGTAGTCGGCATCCGCACTGCCCGCTGCGATCATGGCGACCGCCGGCAGGCAGAGCTTCGCGCTGTCGAGGAGAAGCTTCCCGAGGCCCTTCATGGGCCTTAGCATAACCACCAATGCTCCGGAGTGGGAAGCCGCAGCGACTGGCGCGAAAGTCCACTGGAGCAGCATGTCCAGACACCCATATCCGGTCGTGATGTGTGTCGGAGGCACCGACCCGAGCGGCGGGGCCGGCCTCTCGGCGGACATACTGATGATCGCGGCCTGCGGCGTTCACCCGGCGCCGGTGGTCAGCGCAGTCACCGCCCAGTCCTCGACCCGGGTGGACGCCTGGGAAGCGGTGCCTCCAGAGCTTTTCTCGTCGCAGATCGCTGCCGTGATACGTGATGGCGGCATCGACGCCGTGAAGAGCGGGATGCTCCCCACGGGCGCTCACGTGAGGGAGCTGGCCCGTGCCCTGACCTCCGCCCCGCTCTCCGCTACGCCATATGTCCTGGATCCCGTCTCGAGGGCGAGCTCCGGCAAATCCCTCCGCGAGGCAGCGGACCCCGAGGCACTCGTCATCGAGCTCCTTCTCCCGAGAGCGCTCCTGGTCACCCCAAACCTCGAGGAGGCCGCGTGGCTCGCCGGCCTCGGGAGCGTGTCCACGCCCCGCGACATGGAGCTTGCCGGGGAAGAGATCCTGGCGCGCGGGGCGGCGGCTGTGATGGTAAAGGGCGGCCATCTGGCAGGGCTTCCCAGAGATCTCCTGGTGACGCGAAGCGGCTCCAGGCTCTGGTTCGAGGGAAGGAGGCCCCCGGCCGGGGGGCATGTGCACGGAACGGGATGCGCTCTTGCCTCGGCCATAGCCTCCTATATCGCGGCGGGAGCCTCCCTCGAAGAGGCGGTGGCGGCAGGCCGCCGCCGTCTCCAGACGGCCATCGACTCGAGCTTCCGCTCGGGCGACGGCCTCCTGCCCGGCCATATGCCGCCCCTGCTTCCCGGGCCGCCCCTGCCGGATGGAGAGGCATTCTACGAGAGCCCCCGCTACTGCTCGCGCTGCGGTGCCGTCATGGGCACCCTCGCCGACCAGCCGGCACACCTCGTCTGCCGATCCTGCGGGCTGGTCCACTACCGGAACCCCCTCCCTGCCGTTGCCCTTCTCCTGTTGGACGCGAGCAGAGACTCCGTGCTGCTCGTCAGGCGGGCCATCCAGCCCGGCAGGGGCATGCTCTCGCTCCCGGGGGGCTTCCTCGAGCGGGGCGAGACGATCGAGCAGTGCGCGAGAAGGGAGCTTCTGGAGGAGACCGGGCTCGAAGCCGGAGAGCTCGCACTGGAGACTGTGGAGAGCGACAGGACCGCCTACGGGGACATAGTCCTCGTAGCCATGAGAAGCAGCACCTGGAATGGAGAGGCAGCACCGGGAGACGACGCGTCAGAGGTCATCTGGACGCGGATCGACTCGGTGCCCGAGCTGGCGTTCCCATCACACGATCGCCTGGTCGCGCGCCTGGCCGCTTCGCACGGCCGCCGCCCGGGCTGAACCCGAGAGGAGACGACAATGGCCATGGCCAAGTGCGCATGGTGCGGAGGAACGGGAGTGGACGGCCCCGGGGGCTCTCCCTGCGACGCATGTGGAGGGGACGGCTACGTGAGGGTCCCGGATCCTCCCACTCCCTGTGGAAGGTGCAAGGGCACCGGCAGGGTGCGCAACGAGGTCACGGAAGAGGAGTCTCCCTGCGCCGGGTGCAAGGGATCGGGCTGGGCCAGGTAGCAGGTCGGCTCAGGACTCCCTGACCAGGCCAGTGATGGCCTCGAGGGACTCCGTTCCCGAGACCCGGACTCCCGGGTAATCACGGAAGAGGCCCTGGAGAACCTTCCCGGGGCCAACCTCCACGAAGTGGTCGATTCCGCTCTCGACCATCGAGCGGATGCTGTCGGACCAGAGCACCGGGGAGGTGACCTGTCTCTCCAGCAGGTCCCTGCTCTCGGCGCCGCTGGCGATCCTCGAGGCGGTGACGTTCGCGACGACTTCCAGGGACGGATCACGGAATTCGACCCGATCGAGATAGCTGCGAAGACCCGCGGCAGCCTCGGACATGAGGGGGGAGTGCCACGCTCCCGAGACTCTGAGCGGTATGAAGCGCCTGATCCCTGCCTCGGCCGCCAGCTTGCCCGCAAGATCGATGGCCTCCGAGCATCCGGATATGACTACCTGCCCGTTCGAGTTGATGTTGGCGATGCCGATGGCCCCAGCCTCCGATGCCTCCGAGACGACTCTCTCCGCCGCCTCTCTGTCCGCTCCTATCAGGGCCGCCATTCCCCCGGGATGCCTGTCGGCGCACTCCTGCATCAGCCTGCCCCGATGGCGCACCAGCAGGAGAGCGTCCTCCCTCCTCAGCGCGCCGGCTGCCACGAGAGCCGAATACTCCCCCAGGCTGTGTCCCGCCACCACGGTGGGCCGAATGCCGTGCGAGCCGAGCACGGCAAGCGCAGCCAGGCTGACGATCGTGATTGCCGGCTGCACCCTGTCAGTGCGGGTCAGGTCCTCGATGGGGCCGGCGGATATCATCTCGGCCAGCCCCTCCACTCCGGTGAGCTCGTCGGTTCTGTCCAGCAGCTCCGCCGCGGCAGGAAAGCCTCGGAGATGACGGTCCATGCCCACGGATTGCGACCCCTGACCGGGAAAGACGAATGCGGTTCCAGACATCGGATCAGACTCCCTCTGGTAAGCGTTCCCAAGCTACTGCCGGCCATCGATCGGCCGCGCTCGCGCACGTGGGGATTCTGACCAGCCCGGAGCGCGCGCGCAAGGCTCTTGCCCCGGGACCGCTCATGGACCATATCCAGCTTCGACGTCCATCGGGCCCGCGGGCCCGGAGAATCAGCAAGAGAGGTTCGGAATGACCGCACGAGCGAGGAACACGAAGGAGGGCCTCTACTCGGTCGTCAGGAGACGTGTCTTCAGAGACATCGCCAGGAGGAGGTCGGACGGCGGCCACCCTCTGACCGCCGACCAGAGGGCTCTCATGGAGTGCATTGCGCTCCTGCCGGACCTGCTTCACCTGTGCATGAGGCTGCTCCTGGACCGACAGGTCCCGGCGCGCCTCAAAGGCCCTCTAATCGCTGCGGCTGCCTACGTTGCCTCCCCGGTCGATCTCATTCCGGAGTTCGTCCCTGTCCTGGGCTGCCTCGATGACCTCTTCATCGTCATCATCGCGCTCAACAGGCTGCTGGACAGGGACAGCCCCGAGGTCGCCGAGGCGATCCGCAGGCACTGGACCGGCAGCGACGAGATACTGGATACGCTCAGGCACCTGCTGGCAACCCTGGAGTCCGCCATCAGTTTCATCCCCGAGAGGTTCCTTCCGGCCTTCCGGGGCCTTCTCAGGAGAGCGGCCAGGTAGGCCAGCAAATGCGTTACAGATCATTCGGCAGCGAGGAGTGGCACCCGTCCGCTCTCGGCTTCGGAGCCATGCGTCTTCCGCTCCTGAAGCCCGGCAGCCCTTCCAGCATCGACGAGGACCTGTCCTCCGCGATGCTCGACTATGCTATTGATCACGGCGTCAACCTCCTGGATACCGCCTATCCCTACCATGCAGGAGAGAGCGAGAGGTTCCTGGGCAGGTACCTCGAGCGGCGCCGACCCGGGCATGTCTTGCTCTCCACCAAGCTCCCGTCCTGGAAGATCGAGTCTCGAGACGACATGGACAGGTTCTTCGAGGAACAACTGGCCCGTCTGAGGAGGGACAGCTTCGATATCTATCTGCTCCATGGTCTGGATCACCAGAGCTGGGAGAAGCTCTCGGGCCTCGGGGTGCTCGACTGGGCGGCGCGGAGAATGGCGGACGGAGAGATCTCGAGGCTCGGCTTCTCTTTCCACGATGGTCCGGAGGACTTCAGGCACATCATCGATGCCTGGGACGGCTGGTCCTGCTGCATGCTCCAGTACAACTACATGGACGTGGACAGACAGGCCGGCGCCGACGGCGTCAGGTATGCCGCATCCAGGGGCATCGCGGTGATCGCGATGGAGCCTCTGCGCGGAGGCCAGCTCTCACGGCGGCCCCCCGAGGGGGTCCGAAGACTGTGGGAGGCCTCTGCGAGGAGGATGTCGGCGGTCGAGTGGGCGCTGCAGTGGGTCTGGGACCAGCCCGAGGTATCCCTGCTGCTGAGCGGCATGGCCAGCATGGAGCAGGTCCGCCAGAACGTCGAGTTCGCCTGCAGGAGCGGGCCGGGCACGCTCTCCGACCCGGAGCGCGGGCTTGTCGCTGAGGTGAGGAGCGAGTACAGGAAGCTGTCGGCCATAGACTGCACGGGGTGCGGCTACTGCCTGCCCTGTCCAGAGCAGATTCTCATCCCGTACCTCTTCGATCTGTTCAACAGCGCCTACCTCTACGACGATCTAGACGGGATGAGGCGCGCATACGGCTGGATCCGCAGGGAGGCACGCGCCGACGCCTGCACTTCCTGCGGCCACTGCGAGAGCAGGTGCCCACAGGGCCTGAGGGTCCCGGAGCTCCTCGCCAGGGTGCACGAGAGGCTGGGATCCGGCTGAGCGAGTGGCCTCAGATCCTCCTCACCGGCATCCCCCAGGCGCCCGAGTCGTAGTCTTCCTCCGTCTGATCCGCGAAGGTATCGGCATCGACGACGTCCGCCGCGATGCCCCAGTCCTCCAGCGTGTCCTCCACGTGCCACTGGTAGGTGTAGATGCCGTCCCCCGCCGTCTGGTCGCCGTAGTTCCCGTCATCGTACATCAGATGCCTCGGCCAGACCGGGCATGGCCCATGAACGTAGACGAAGAACTCCGGGACGTACACCGGGCTCGAGTGCGAGGCTGTCGCCTCGAAGCTGACAAGCTGCCCTTCGGAGAGCTCGGGAAGCCCGGTCTCGACATCGTAGAAGGCGCCGGGGTCATCACACTCCCAGGCCAGCTCTCCGTCCACGTAGAAGCGCATCGAGGTTATCGAGACCTCCTGTTGCACAGAGCCCTGAAGCAGGTAGTCCGCGGCGGTGATGTGAGTGAGGACCCAGCCTCCATACTGGGTGGACTCCTCCCTCCTCTCGACGATCGCTCTTCGCGTGCGCATGACGTTCACCGGCTTCTCGCCGTAGTCCAGGGTGTCGTCCCAGACCACGTCTATTAGCAGCTCACCCACCAGTCCGTGACTGACGGTGACGGTGCAGACGCCCATCGCCGGGTCGTTCTCGAGCTGGACCGAGAAACCGCCATAGGAGGTCTGCTGTCTGTACCAGGACTGGGGAACGGCGACATCACGGTCCCCGCCATCGGTTCCCCCATACCCGTCCAGCGCGCTCATCCCTGCAACATCGCTCTGCCAGAGAAGCTGGTAGATGTAGTCATCGTCGCTCATCTCCGGACCCTGCGCGCAGCCGGCCAGAACCGCCGCGAGGATCGCTGCCGCCCATGCGGCGATCGGGAACTTCCCAGTCATCTCGATCCACCCCCGTCCATCGATGCGCGCTTCCGGGCCGGGTCTATGCCCGGCCCGGAAGCGCCCGTGCGTAGCAGGCGCTGTGGGCTGCCGGTCAGATCCTCCCGGGGCCCGCGATCTCGGCGAGCTCGCAGAGCAGCTCGATCCGCGAAAGCTGCTCCGAGTCGAGCACATCATGTATGTCGACCAGGCTCTCCAGAACGACGGAGAGCACTTCCTCGCGGAAGTCCGAGCCTCTGTCGAAGTACTGCTCGAGATCCGCGATGCTCAGGTCCTCGCGCGCGAAGAGAACCCCGAAGTCTGACGGGGAGAACACCTCTCCCTCGCGGGACTCCCTTATCGCCGCGATCCCCTCTCTGGCGGAGGCGACTATCTGCTCGATCGACTCCCTCTGGTCCTCGGTCAGATCGAGGACCGCGAGCAGACGATGGAGCCTCTGGAACTCCATCGGCATGCCGCCTTCCGGACCGGGCCCCTCGCGCATCTCGTGATGCGTGCCCGGGCCGGGCCCCATGCCTCCCCCGGGCGGGGGACCGTATCCCTGGGCGAGAGCCGAGGCCGGAAGCAACAGGACCAGCGCGAGCACGACGCAGAGCGGGGAACGAGAGCGACCGGAGCCTTCGGTTAGTATCTTCGGGCCGTGTTGCGTTTTCATGAACGGCCTCCTTTCCCTTCACCGGGAAGATCCTGGCCCGGGGAAAACCTTCTATACACGGGAAGTAACACTGTGTAACAGATTCTCGGGTCGGCCTAGCTCTGCACCTGCTCCAGCAGCTTCAGGAACCCGTCATATGGCTCGGCGAGCCAGCTCTCGGCAACGATGGCGCCCCCCGACCTCGATATGAGAGAGACCTTGTGCGCGGTCTCCGCGTCGGGGGCCTCGTAGATGTCCATGAAGTCGTAGGGGCCCAGTATCGCGTAGTGGGCCTTCCACACCACGTCCGGACAGAGCTCCCTGACCCTTCTGATCCATTCCTTGCCCGCCGCCTTCCTGCCCTGGGCATCCCTGATGGCATCGGCGGTGAGTCTGGTCATCAGTACGAAAGTCGGCATGATCCCGGTCCTCCCTGATCTGTCCTGCCCTGGCGCGGTCGCCAGGGCGTTCGGCTTCCCGGACTAGTATGGAGGGGAGGAGGCCCGCTCGCTACCCTCGCAGGCATTCCGGATCCGGATCTGGAGGTCCCGCGCCCGCTGGAAGCTGCTGTCGGCCTCGACAGCCCCGGAACACAGGAGGAGCGCGTCCTGCGTCCTGCCGGCGAGCAGCGCCGTCTCGGCCGCGCTGGTGAGACAGACCGACTGCCATCTGGAGGCAATGCGTCCGGTCGCCGTCGACAGGACCTCTGCCGCGGCGGGAAGCTCGGCCATCCAGTACAGGATCTGGCCCTCCCTTACCCTGGATGCCTGGCCGACCTGGGAGGACGAGCCGCCAAGCGAGATCAGAAGCGCGGCGTTGGGCGAGATCGTGGCCTGCGGATCCCGAGGCACCCTCCGCCTGAGGAACTGGCATGGGGCGAGATCATCGGTGTTCGAGCGAACGGGGAGGTCCCTGATACGCACCATGTCCTCCGCTCCGATGACCGGGGCCATGTAGTCCCGGTCGCCCGGCGTGAGCGCCACGCTCTCGAGTCTGTCGAGAGCATCCCCCGGGAGCATGGCGTGGATATCCATCACGAGAGGGTCTCTCGAGCCGATCAGTATGGCATGCCGGCCTCCCGCAAGATGGACGGCGCAGTGATCGAAGCAGCGGGCCCAGGTGGCCAGTATCCGCTCGAGCTCCCTGCACGGCAGCTGATGGAGAGGCACCCACTGCGCGGCGATCCCGCCCGGGCACAGCCGTTCCCGGACATCCTCGTAGAACTCCTCCGTATAGAGGACCCAGCTATCGGCGGACCCGGGATGGGTCGCGTCACACACCACGATGTCCCAGTCACCCGAGCCGCCGGCAGCCATGTAGTTCCTGCCATCATCCCCGACGAGACGGAAGCGAGGGTCCCTCTCGGGACGTCCGTTCTCGCGCTCGAACAGAGCGGAGGCCTCGACCAGCGCGGGGCACAGCTCGACGCAGACGAGCGTGTCCACGGGATGGTCCAGCACGGCCCCGGCCGTAATGCCGCCGCCGAGTGCGACCACCAGCACTCTGTCCGCTCCCGGAGCGTAGGAGAATGGCAGGTTGCCGAGCAGGTAGAACGCTTCGAGGGAGGCCTGATCGATGGGGACCTCTTCCACGCCATTGATCCTGAGGCTGCGGTAGCCGTCCCACTCCCTTCCGAAGACCGATATCGTGGCAGTCCTGTCCTCCTCGAAGAAGAGCAACTCACCATCGGGAAACGGGGAGATAGTGCCGGGAGGGGTCCCAGCTCCGACCAGCAGCCAGACGACGGGGATCCCTGGAGCCACGGCCAGGGCAGCCGCGAGCTTTCGTCCGTCGCGAAGGAGCAGCGCGCCGCCGATCAGGAGGCTGCCCGAGGCCAGGACTCCTGTCGTCGACGTGACCCCGAAGACCCTGAACAGGACCATCGAGGCGAGCACCGGCCCCACTGCCGCTCCCAGGGAGTTCGCCATCGACAGGGCGCCGACGTCCTCTCCCATCCTGTCCCTCCGGGCAGAGGCGCCGACCATCAGAGGGAAGGTCGCACCCATGCAGGCAGTCGAAGGAAGCATGAAGAGCAGGACTGCGACGAGCCGCGCTGTCATCGAGAGCTCCCAGCTTGCACCGGAGTAGATCTGGTCCGCAAAGGGCTGGAACCACCCGAGGCTGACGAGCGGAAGCAGGCTGGAGATGCCCAGCACGATCTCGACCAATCCGAGGCTCGACACGGGCCTCGATGTCCTCGCGATCATCGCCTGGCCCAGCAGGGCGCCGGACCCCAGGCCGGCGAGAACCACCGAGCCCATCAGCGCGAAGGCGTAGGTGCTGTTGCCCAGGACGAAGGTGAGCTGCCTGGTCCAGACCAGCTCGTACCCGAGGGCGAGCATGCCGCTGAAACCGTAGACAGCAAGGAAGAACGCACCCGGACCGGAGCCGCGGGACGTGCCCCGGCGCTCTTCCACCCCACCACCCCCGCTCTCCCCGGCGGCGCCGGAGGGTGCGATGACCGCGGACGCGAGCAGCAGCGCCATGCCCGAGAGCAGTGTCAACAGCGCGCCCATCAGCTCGAGCAGCACGAAACCCGCCGCCAGACCCCCCAGAGCGGATCCGAGGGTGTGGAGCCCGTAGAGCCTGCCGCTCTCTCGGGCCGCGGGGCGCGGGCCGCGCTGGATGAGCCTGGCCATGATGGGGATGATGCCGCCCGCGCAGAAGGTGGCCGGGAACACGATCAGGAGGCTCACGGCCAGCCTGAGAAGGGAATGCGGCAGGAAGGAGCCCCGAAGGGCCGAGTAGGCTCCCAGGGCGGGGACCGATAGCACGTACGGCAGCAGAGAGAAGCCGGAGGCAAGGAGCAGGACCGCCCTCAGGAGCGACGCGGGCCGCCTGGACCGCTGCGCCAGCCGCCCCAGAAGCATGCTGCCCGCCGCCAGGCCCAGCATGAACGCCGAGAGAACGGAGGCAGCCGCGTCGACGCTTCCTCCGACGAGGATGAGCATCTGACGGTTCCAGACTATCTGGGACAGCAGCAGCCCGACCCCTGCCACGAAGGAGCAGGTTCCCAGCATAGGAATGCGGCTGCGCTTCAGGCTGCTACTCCCCCAGCCTCGGATGCCTTCCGAGGGTGGTCATGAGACGGGCCTCTGTCTTCAGGCAG
>JAFGKQ010000279.1 GCA_016928495.1 Candidatus Fermentibacterales bacterium | reverse complement strand
GGTCACCGGGCCGTCGTTCACCAGCTCCACGTCCATCATGGCGCCGAACACGCCGCTTCCGGTCCTCGTGCCGGACGAGCGCAGCATCTCCACGAACAGAGCGAAGAGCGTCTCGGCCTGTTCCGGGGGAGCAGCTCTGACGAAGCTGGGTCGGCGGCCCTTGCGGGTATCGGCGTGGAGAGTGAACTGGCTCACGACCAGCAGCTCTCCCCGGACATCCCCCAGGCAGACGTTCATCTCCCCGGCGTCGTCAGGGAACACGCGGAGGTTGAGTATCTTCGAGGCCATCCACTCCAGGTCGGCGCGGGTGTCCTGCGCCCTGAAGCCTGCCAGCACCAGCAGTCCCCTGCCGATGCTGTCGACCACCTGTCCCCCGGTGGAGACGGATGCCCTGGAGACCCTCTGGAGCAGAGCCTTCACGGCTGCCGGAGAGATCCCTCGCCGTCGGCGGGGAGGCTGGCGGACTCCATCCTGACGGTCATCATCGCGGGCAGCAGGCCGACGACCAGACCGGCCACGCTTCCCAGGGCAGCCGGAAGACCCGCAAGCTGAAGAGCCCTGCCGGCTCTGAGAGCGGAGGTCCTTCCCGCGACCGGTGCGAGCCTGATCCCGGATCCGATCACGAACAGGCCCAGGCCGGCCCATCGAACCGGCCAGAGCTCGCTGCCCAGCACTCCGGGGAACACCGTCAGCCTGATCAGGAAGCTGTCCAGCACGCTCACGAGGAGCACCGAGTACATTCCCAGCACCGGAAGGTCGAGCCTGGGCCGGCGCCTTCCGGACTCGGCGCCGGCCCACAACAGGTAAGCGAGCACGAGGGTGCCACTGATCTGGAAGTCCGGATCGCCCCAGGGGAACTCGAGCCGTGCGATCCCCGTCACCGACAGAAGGCCGACCGCCAGTACGAGGATCAGGAGTCTTCGGATCAGAGCCACTTCGCCCTGTCAGTCCCCTTCCATCCGGGCTATCTCACAGCCTCCGGCTAGAAGCCGAGGTGGTAGTCGTCCTCTCCCGGCGTTCCACCCAGTCCGTCGTTGTTGCCGTCGAAGTAGTTCCCGTACTCGTCACGGACCATGGCGGACACCCAGAGGTTCGAGGGGAAGTCGAAGGGTCTCTGGAAGTAGCAGTACACTCTGTTGCCCGCAGGGTGGACCTCGAACACCATCGGGTTGATCCCCTCGTTGTCATGGAGCTGGATGTTGGCCGCGTTCAGCGTGGCAGGATCCATGACGACGAAATCGCCGGTGAGGCTCTCGTGGAACTCGATCATCAGCCACTGGAGGTCGGTATCCAGCAGCACTCCTGCAACAGCCGGCGGGGTCTTGTGGGTCGTGCTGTCGTCCTGCATCTGGAAGTCCCACGTGAAGT
This sequence comes from Candidatus Fermentibacterales bacterium, assembly GCA_016928495.1. Taxonomy (GTDB): domain Bacteria; phylum Fermentibacterota; class Fermentibacteria; order Fermentibacterales; family JAFGKQ01; genus JAFGKQ01. The sequence continues at coordinate 4,743 of JAFGKQ010000279.1, read as the reverse complement.
CCTGCTCGTCAGGCCAGATGTAGCCGTTGCCGTCGGTGTCCAGGCTGTTCCCGGACTCGTCCCGCATGTCCGCGCTAGCCCTGACCGTGTACCTCTCGCCCCATTCGAGGGCGCTGGATGGCTGGACTACCAGCTCGGTGGGGCTGACGCTGATGATCGTGAGATCCACCGAGGAGGAGTCGGCAGTGCGCACGAGGGTCGCGTAGGCCTCGGTCATGAACAGGGGATCCATGGGCCCGTCGTCGAAGCCGATGGTTATCCAGGTCATCGGGTCCGGGAGGCCGCCCCCGTAGGGGATGGCGGTCCCCACGCGAGGGCTCGTCAGGTCGACGGCCGGAGCCGCGCCGTTGATGAACCATGACCTCGCGTCGTCCCACGGAGCGCCGTCCGCGAGGTTGTTGTGGTTGGCATCGAGCGGGTTGCCCGCGAGATCGGTGGGCACGTTGGCCGCTACGGTGAGGACGTAGCCGTGATCCCAGTCGAAGGTGCCTCCCAGGACCGCTGTCCTCGTTTCCTCTACGTACTCGACGCTGGTCAGGGTCATGCCGGACGTGTCCGGGTAGACACTTGTGATATCGAAGGCCGAAGCGCTGATGGTGGACGGGTCCATGCTGTCGTCGAAGCCGATCAGGATGCAGTCCTGAAGGCCATCAACGTCGGGATCCACGTCGTTGAGCACGTGGCTGCCCATTCCCCCGCTCAGCGTGCCCCAGGCCTGGATTCGCGGCAATGAGGAGCCACCCTGCCACCCCGCGTCGGGATCGGCGGCAAACGGGTTGTCCTCGGGCCCGCAGCCTGCGGCGAGCAGGGCGACCAGCCCGAGAGCTGCCAGCAGTTTCTTCATCATGAGCCTCCTAGAACTTCACGGTTGCCGACAGGCGCCAGTCGCTGAGGTCCCCGTCGAATCCCATCAGATCGATCTGAACGTAGTCTACGGGATCGAAGCCGATGCCGTAGCTGTAGGGGATCTCCGTTCTCATCGCACTGGTGCTGCTCAGCGTTCCATCGTAGGTGGTCCAGGGGTCCTCGACGGTCTCCGTCACGGACCCGTCCCCGTACTCGACGACCTCGGTCACCGGGCTTGCGGCCAGCAGGCTGGTGGTGGTCGTCTCGGTCTCGTCCACGAACCCCGGCCGGGCGCCCAGCCTGAGAGCGACCCTGGGCAGCACCTCCACCTCGACACCTACCGGTATGGAGATGGTCATGCGCTCTTCGGTGGTCCTGGTCTGCATCGTCTGCGACCATGTGGACGTGGCGACGTAGTCGTCAGGGTCGGCGTACTCGCTGTCGCCGTCGTCGAAGACCTCTGTCCTCTGGTAGCTGGCGTCCGATATCTCGGTCTGGGTGAGCGACTCCATGCCGAAGAGGACCCCGAAGCTGATGGTCGTGAAGTCGACGGGCACGGCCGTCGTCTTCACCCCGGCCGCGATGCGGTCGTCGGAGTGCTCGAGCGTCATGTCGCCGGCGCCGCTGACGGAGATGTCATCGCTCTCGAGCAGGGAGCCCACGGTGGTGAGGAACAGGCTGTCCGCCTGGAACACGTAGTCCGACGTCGAGCCGTCCCATGACGCCGTGTTGTAGGTGGCCCCGAGCTCGAACCTCCAGATGTCGGTCATGTCCCATGCCAGCTCGGCCCCGCCCCCGAAGGCGGTGCCGCTGGCGTCGACGGAGTGGCTGACCTGCGAGGTCCAGTTGAGGTCGTCGTGGACGGTCGGGTCCCCCGGCGCGTAGTCCCAGGAGCCCAGATCGTTGTTGGTCGACTCGAAGGTCCCGTTGATGATCCCTATGGAGAACATCCCGCCCAGCACCATGCTCTCGGAGATGGTCCCCCTGCCCGACAGAGCGCCCGAGATGACCCCGCTGTTCATCTTCTCCGAGCCGCTGTAGGACTCTAGCGAGTGGAAGGTCGGCGCGCCGGTGACGAGGTTCGTGTCGCTGACCTCCTCCGAGTAGTTCAGGCCCGAGGGCATGTCCTCGACGCAGGTCTTGTTGTAGCCGACGGCAGCGCCCATCTGCCAGCTCGGACCGGGCCTGAAGCCGCCCCAGAGCGAGAAGCCGGTCGAGGAGGAGTCGGCCCACCCGATCGCGTGCTGGTAGACGGTCTGCTTGCTGTCGTAGACACCGTCTCCATTGACGTCGGTGAACACGGAGTAGGTCGCCTCGGCCTCGCCTTCGGCGGTCACGAGCTCCTCCATGGACGGGCCGTAGAGAGTTATGTCCTCCAGGATCCGGTCATCGAAGAAGTCCGCGAGTCCGGCCATCGTGAGCGTCGAGGGTGTTATCTCGGCGCTTCCGCCGAGCATGAACGCGCTCTCCCCGTCCTCGCTCTCGTCGAACATCCGGTCCTCTCCCGAGGCAAGGTTGGCAATGCCGCTGTAGATCCGGTAGCCGGGCACCTCCACGAGACGATCGGGAACCGGGTTCGTGTGGAGCAGGTTGTGAACCCAGAGGTCGAGATCGTCGTAGATGAGGCCCGAGGTCGAGAGCGACCGGAACGACTCCGGCTGCGCGAGCGACAGGCCGACCACGGAGAACAGGGCAACCAGAACAGCAACAAACGAAGGTCTCATCTCCCCTCCCTTCAATAGCTGCACCCAGAGCGCGACCCGGCCGGACTACCTGGCCAGGGCCGCCTTGATGACGGTCACGCCCCGGTCCGTCCTGAGACAGAACAGGTATATGCCGCTCGATACCATGTCCCCGGACTCGCCGGTCCAGTCCCAGCTGAAGGCCTCCCCCGGAAGGGGCGCCCTGTAGGCTCCCTGCTGAAGACCCGTCCTGACCTCCGAGTATACGGCCCTGCCGTCCAGTGTGAAAACCGTCAGGCTCACATCGCCGGGAGCTTCGAGGTCGAAGCCGACGTAGACATGGGAGCAGCCGGCGCCGGGAACGCACGGATCGGGATAGACGCTGGGCTCTCCTACCGGACCGGAAGGGTCATACATGTCCACGAAGACAGTCAGCTCGACGCCCTCCTCGCCCACTGACCCCCAGACGCCAAGGACCTCGCCGGGCCCACCCGCTCCCGACACGTGGAAGGGGCCCAGGCTCTCCGGCTCGAGCAGGAACCAGCCCTGCCCGTTGGTCGAGACCTGGTAGGAGGAACCGGCGCAATCGATCTCGAGCGGATAGGCCGCAAGGGGCGAGCCATCGTCGCTCCTGCGGACCTGGCCGGCGATGGAGGAGTAGACCACCGCCTCCACTCCCCGGGCTATTCCCCAGCCATAGTCGTTGTCCGGGGAGCCCGAGCGTGACGCGGTCGCCCTGATGATCTCGAGAACCTTCTCCGGTCCCCACTCCGGGTGGTGCTCCAGCATGATCGAGACCACAGATGTCAGGAGCGGCGTCGAGAAGGAGGTCCCGTTCCCGCCGATGTAGCCGCTTCCCGTGCTGTAGTTCGCTATGGAAGTGTAGTAGGCCCTTGCCATGGCGTCGGGCTTGGTGCGTCCGTCGTAGGTCGGCCCTCTGGAGGAGAACTCCACCACCTCATCGAGCGAGGTCACTCCGCCTACGGAGAGCACCAGATCACCGTCGGCCGGAGCGATCAGGGTTCCGGGAGACGGGCCGTTGTTGCCGATGGCGTTGACCACGAGAAGGCCCCGGGCGGCGGCCGAGTCGGCGGCTATGGTGGTGACGGCCGTGTTGCCGTCCATGTCCTCGTAGCCGTACCAGTCGATGTAGCCCAGAGAGCTGCTGATGACATCGGCGCCGCGCTCCTCGGCCCACTCGAGGCCCTCCACCCAGAAGTCCTCTTCCTGCTGGTACTCGTCCCCCGTGTCCTCCGTCCGCATCAGCAGGAAGCCGGCGGCCGGGGCGCCTCCGCTGTAGATGCCCTCCTCGTATCCTCCGAGGATGGAGAGCACGGCAGCGCCGTGGTTCCCCGTAGAAGCCGGATCGCCCTCCTGATAGCAGGTAACGCTGTCGTCTCCGACGAAGTCGTATTCGTCCACGATCACGATGTCGGCGAAGCAGACGTGGTCCAGGTCGAAGCCGGAGTCGAGCACCCCGATCAGGACTCCCGAACCGGCCCAGCCCCGCTGGTGCAGCGCGGAAAGACCCACTTGGGAGAGCTGCCCCTCGCTCATCACCCCAGGCTCCGGCCAGGACTCGGCCGTGAGGGGAACGGGGTCCCTGTAGCTGCTCGCAGCGACCGGACGCGCGGAAGCCACGAACGGCAGGTCGAGCAGGGCCTGCAGCGCAGCCCGGTCATCGACTGTCACGCTTACGGCGTTGAGGAACCTGGAGCCGACCCTGACGGGTCCGGCCAGAGACTCGACCGCCTCGACGTACTCGTGGAAGGGCGCGAGATCGCCCGGACCCAGGACCACCGAGCCTCGAAGCGTGCGCCTTTCGATCGCCCCGGTCGAGGCCAGCTCCGAGTACCTCTGCTCGAGCCTGGCCTCGAGCCCCGGGCCCCTGTCGGAGAGAAAGACCCACCAGACGCCGGGGACCGGGCCGTCCCGGGGAACGGCCTGCGGTGGCATGGAAGGCAGCAGTATCTGCCAGAGAAGCAGAAGCGGTATCAGGCGAATCGCGGGGCCCCGTCCGTTCCCGGCCGCCTCACACGTTCGACTCGTCGAACCAGAGCCAGATATGCCAGACGCCGGTGCTATCCGGCCTGAGGACGAATACCGCTTCACCCATGGCCTGGTAGCCCGTCATCATGCCGGCATCCAGGTAGACCTTCAGCACGAAGTTCCTGGTGCACTGCCGGGCCACCCCCGTGGAGTCGCCGCTGTAGGG
>JAFGKQ010000278.1 GCA_016928495.1 Candidatus Fermentibacterales bacterium | reverse complement strand
GGAGCGTTCCCCGCGCAGGCGGGGGTGAACCGGCACAGGAGGGTGGGCTGTACTGGAAGCCGTTGCGTTCCCCGCGCAGGCGGGGGTGAACCGGACACGAAGCCTGGATCATGCGTATCCGGAAAGCGTTCCCCGCGCAGGCGGGGGTGAACCGACCGGTGGGTTTCTGATAACGATGGGCTTGAAGCGTTCCCCGCGCAGGCGGGGGTGAACCGCAGGACGGAGAGTTCGGCGACTCATGCACGGAAGCGTTCCCCGCGCAGGCGGGGGTGAACCGTCGAATGGCCCGAACTCCGCGTTTAAGCGGGCGCGTTCCCCGCGCAGGCGGGGGTGAACCGTTTGGTGAGCGGTGGCGCTTCGGGATCGGCGTAGCGTTCCCCGCGCAGGCGAGGGTGAACCGGAAGAGTTTAACCTGACGTGGGCGGCGGTTGAGCGTTCCCCGCGCAGGCGGGGGTGAACCGGTCTGGAAGGGGAGGGGCCTCCTGATGTTCCGCGTGGTCCCCGCGTGGGCGGGGGTGAACCGTGGTACTGCCCACGGTCGGTCAGGTCGACGTAGTGGTCCCCGCGTGGGCGGGGGTGAACCGTGGTCGTCCTGAATCCAGACGTTCGGCCAGAACGTGGTCCCCGCGTGGGCGGGGGTGAACCGCGGAGCTACAACGGCAGACACGGCCGTGATACGTGGTCCCCGCGTGGGCGGGGGTGAACCGGATCCCGACGATATCGTAGCCGTCGGGCGCTGGTGGTCCCCGCGTGGGCGGGGGTGAGCCGTACGCGTTCTGACAGTGCTGGTAGCACTTCGAGATGTTCCCCGCGCAGGCGGGGGTGAACCGGCCTGCTCGGTCGCATCGACTACGTCCACCGAGCGCTCCCCGCGCATGCGGGGGTGAACGCAGCCGCATCCCTGCGGATCTCCCGTGACATCGAGCGCTCCCCGCGCATGCGGGGGTGAACCGTACCGCAGAGCGTCACAAGGGTGATCGAACACGTGCTCCCCGCGCCAGCGGGGCTGAACCGGCGGGGTTCCACGGCCGCACCGGCACGGGCAAGCGTTGCCGCGCAGGCGGAGGGGAACCTCTTCCCGCTCTGACCATGCCTGGAGTGCGTCCGTAGCGGACCGGTTCCGCGCTCTGGGTGACTCAAGCCGAGCCAGGTCGCAAGAGCCGCTAGAACGCCTCGCAGACGCGATACGGGTCCCATGTGAGGAGTCGGCCGAGCCCGTGTCTTCGGGGCACTAGAAGGCGTCTATGGGCTTCCTGCGTAGCCGCCCGCCGGGCTGACAGCAGCACCCGGGGGCACGGCTCTGTCTCGCGGGTCGGTTTTCGGGCGGACGGGGGGCGGGCTCGACCCGAGGTCCTCACACGTTGCTGCTCGCTCGATGGGGCACTACGATCAGGTGGACCGTGGGTCGGAGTGTCAACCTGGAGGTGAGACGATGGGTGCTCGTGTGCTGGCGGTGCTGGTGTTCGTCGTGGCGCTGGTCCTGGCGTACTTCCTCGTAGCGGCTGTGTCGAAGTTCGACGTCGACAGGGTCACGGTGTTCGAGGAGACGGAACTCTTCGTCCTGCTGATCGGGACGGTCCTGTGCTTCGGGATGTGGCTCGCTCTGCTGATGCTGCAGTCGATCAGGGAGGCGGTGTCGAAGCTCGGGGACGGGACGCAGGGAAAGGGCGCGACGCCCGCCGCGGCGCAGCAGAGCGCCTCAGCCTCGGCGTAGGGAATCCGCGCCCCGGGAGGCGACGACGCGTCGCCCCCGAGTCGCGCGGGGCCTCAGGCGCCCGAGGGGCTCCCGGACCTCTCCGGGTCCGGGCGGGCATCGGTCGGAGCGCGGGGGGTAGCGATCCGCCGCTCCGAGTACTTCTCGGGGCATCGGTGGGCGAGCCACCACGCGGCAGTCCTCCAGTCGCCGTACTCGATCCGCTGGCGGATGCACCACACCGCGTCAGACTCGATCTCCTCCTCGACGTCCGCGATCGCCTGACTGCACATAGCGGCAAAATCGCTATCTTCGGCCCTCCACAGCCGGAACGTGCTCTCGCCGATGCCGACAATCCGGGCCGCGATCCTGTAGCCGCACCCACGGCCCAGGTGCTCGACCAGGGCGGCCTGGTTCTCGGGCGTACGAACCGTCTCTCGAGCCATGGTCTCCTTCACTTCCTCGTGCTGCGGGGTCATCGACCCCTTTTTCTCGTACGGACCCGAGGCGGTGCATGCCCCGCCCGGTCCGTCTTCATCGCGCGGCGCGCTCGCGCCGCGGTTGTGGCGGGTGGTGGTCCGATGCGTGGTTGTCTCCTTCGTAGGGCGCGCCGTCGTCTGCGGTGTGGGTGGTGCGCTCCTCGGGGTCGCGCGTCTCGGGGAGGTACAGGTACCCGTCGCGCAACATCTCGTCGCCCGGCGCGTCGCCCTCCTCCGTCCCGCGCGCGCCTCCCGCACGGCTCTCGCGCCTGGGTGCCGCTCCGTACTCGAGCGCCAGCTCATCCACGACGCGCGGCGCGTCCTCGTCCAGGGCGTAGTACGCGCCCCATCCGTCGAGGATCTCTCGCGTCGCCTCGTCGATCGGCCTGTCGCTCCCCCGGCGCGTCGCATCCGTCCGCAGCGCGTCCAGCTTCTCCCTCAGCCTCTCCACGCTCCGATCCGACATCCTGAGCGCGAGCTCAGGCGCCGGCGTCCACGTGTAGCCGAGGTACACGCACTCCCACGGACGGCGCACGCCGCTCTTCCGGGCGTTCACCTTCAGCTTGAGCCTCCTCTCCACAAAGGCGCTCACCGACCCGAGGACGCGCTCGCTCGCCCTCTCGGAGCCTACGAAGATCACCACGTCGTCCGCGTACCTGCAGAACGCATGGCCCCTCCTCTCCAGCTCCCTGTCGAGATCGTCCAGCATGATGTTAGCCAGGAGCGGCGACAGCGGTCCGCCCTGCGGTATCCCGGCATCGCTGCGCTCCCTCCATTCGCCCTCTCCCTCGACCCCGGCCTCCAGGAACGACCTGACGGCCTTCAGCACACTCCCGTCACCCACCCGCCGCGCCACGCGCGCCATGAGCACGTCGTGGTCGACGGTATCGAAGAACCTCTCCAGGTCCACGTCCACCACCCACAGGCGCCTCGCGCGCACCAGGCGCTGCGCTTCGCGCAGCGCGTCGTGTGCGCTCCGGTGTGGGCGGTATCCGTAGCTGCTCCCGGAGAAGTCGGGCTCGAAGAGTGGCTGAAGGACCTGGCAGAGCGCCTGCTGTATCGTCCTGTCGACGACCGTTGGCATGCCCAGCGGGCGCTTCCCCCCGTCGTACTTGTCTATCATCACCCTGCGCACGCGGGAGGGTCGGTAGGCACGGTTCCGAAGCTGCTCGGCGATCTCGTCGAGGTGGGCCTCCATGTAGGGACGGAGCTGCCGCCACGTCATCCCGTCTACACCGGGGCATCCGCGGTTCCGCTCCACCCTCCTGACGGCCTCCATCATGTTGGCTCTGTCGAGCACGTCCTCCATCAGACTGCCACCACCACCGGGATCGGTCCCTCCGCCCGCGCTGACACTTGGCGCACACCCCCCGCGCATCCGCCGCGCGCCTCGCGCGCTCGCGCCCTGCCGGGGTGCCCCGCGCATTTCAGCGCGGGCGTCTGCTCCTCCGTTCGTCATCGGGGCTTCGGCCTTTCCTTCCCGGTCGACCCGAGCCGTCCGCGCCTCGACCCTCGCGGGTCTCGGCACGGGGTTGCCCCTCCCGCCGTCGGGTCGCGCGGCGCGGTAGGGGTTACGCATAGTGTTTGTTGGGTGATGCTCGCCACTGTGCCGGATGCGATGACCATCGGGGTTGGCCCGATCGCTGCCTCTTCCTCTGGTCGGCGCGCCGGTGTGACGGTCCGGTAGCTCCCAGCATCGCCGCGGACGGTTGTTCTCAGGGCGGACAACGGCTCCTTGAGCCAAGGCTTTCCCTGAGTGCGTCCGTCAGTCCCGCTGGTGGCCATCTCGCTCCTCACATCCCCCATCACGACCTGCTTCCACTACGCAATCGACCTTCTCTATGACACTGACATCTCCATCTCTCGCTTCAGCGTCTTCATCATCTGTTTCATTCGCAGCATCGTCTTCGTTTGTACAACTCCCCACATCCCTCTCATCTTGGTCTCCACTGGCGGTCGCTCCGATCGCTCCGGCACGTCTTGGGTCCAACTGTTGTCTCCCTGTTCCGGCAGTCATCTGGCTCCTCCTCTCCAGGACCCGAACGTCCGGCATGAAGACCTGCACTACCTATATATCACGGCATCTGACTTTTCTCCGGCTCCTGTGATTGCGATCTCGCAGGCGCGTACCTCCATGTTCGACAACCGACTACGTAGCCAGACGTGAGAGCGCTCATCAGTGACTCCTAGACGCCCTGGTCTACCAATCTGATTGCCAAGCAATCTGATACGTCTGCCAGGGCGCCGCGAGGCGACTGCGGGTGCAGATTCTCGCCCTGCACATATTCTCAGTGCTTCGAGTGGCCTTGCCGCCTCTCCGTGCAATGCTCGCACCGCCGGCTGGCCGCAACCACATGCCAGTAATGAGATTGCGTTACGAGTTCGTCACGTCATGCGCTAGATGACGATCTCCAGGAGGAAGTGCCGAGGTCCTGATAGATAGGCAACAGGACGTCCAAGGTCCGGAGCGGCAGCAACTGGAGCGTCAGCGCAGCACGAGACGAAGGCAGTGGTGAGCACACTGGGAAAGCAACGAGGTAGCCGGCGGATCAGGATCAGCGCAGAGCGCTGCAAGGACTCCTACGCTGCAAAAGAGGACCTCGAACACGCAGAGCTGCTGTTCGCGGTGCTCGTGGCGCGCAGCTTCCGGGGGTCGGATCCTTCCGCTGACACCGCCACACCTCCGGATCTGCTCTTCGGGAGTTCACCGGACACCATCGAGTCCGATGCTGAGGTACCAAGTGGGCCCAAGGCCTAGCGAGATGCCTCCCAGGCCCGAGACTAACTGTGGCGCGCTCTCGCCATCCAGCGGGCCCCGGGTCAATCCCGCGGTGCTGGACTTTCGTGAAGTAGCCGGCGCATACTGCGTCTAGTATGGGAGGAAGAGATGTTGGATACTGAAGAGCCGATGTCCAGTGAGAGCTCACAGGAGCACGCGGTTGCTGAGTCGAGCGTGTTCGCGATCACCGAGGATTTCTTCCTGAAGGACAGACAGGGCCGGACCTTCAAGAACGTTGTGGAGGGTGATCAACCGCGGTTCCGACAGCTGTTGGAGTTCTTCAGCGATGAGGCCAGGCAGGTCCGCATGGAGGACGCTGAGAGGCACTTCAACCTCCCCGCGCTCGCAGGAGTCGTCAGAGAGCTGGAGGACACCTCGCCCTTCCGTGAGTGGTTCTCGGATCTCGAGCAGAGGGCTTCCTGCCGACTGCGCCAGGCCATTGGTGTGATCGTGCGAATCATCATGGAGCAGCGGGGCTGGAGAAAGACGAATAGAACGCGATCGATGGGCCAGACGAACCTCAGGACCCCCTCAGACGGTGAGCTGGCTCGACACAACACAGCCGGGCTCTCGTGGTGGTTCACGAAGGCGGCGCGGTTTGAGAAACCCGGTCAGCAACCCTTCCGGAAGCCGAGCAAGTTCATGCCGAATACGATGATGACTGTTGCCAGGCAGTCACGTAGGTCAGTGAGGCAATAAGGTGAAAAAGGTGAGACTGGAGCAGATAGTCAAAGGCACTCTGCTACCCGCGCCGGCACCTGAGGAGCGACAGGCCATGTTCCTTGCCTACGCCCGGGTATCAACCGATGACCAGATGACCAACGAATCTCAGATCAGCGACATGGAGCGGGCGGCGCCCGGCCTGCACATCAAGATTGCCCGGATCTATGAGGAGAGCGGGAGCGCATTCAACGACGAGGACAAACGGGTCGAGTTCCGCAAGATGATGGAGCACGCAAAGAGGGAGCCGAGCATCGAGGGCATCCTGGTCCACGACTTCTCGCGTTTCTACAGGGAGCCGCTCGGCTGCGCCGAAGCGAAGCGCGAGCTGAAGCGTTACAGGGTGAGACTGGTGTCGGTCTCCGAGGGAGAGTGGGATCCATCCACCATGTCCGGCCTCATGAAGGAGACTCTCACCAACTTCAAGAACGCCTCCTACTCGCTGGACGTGGCATTCCACACGACGAAGGGCATGAGATCGAATGTCTCCCGCCGTGACCCCGAGATTGGACACTGCTACAAGAACGGTGGGCGGCCTCCCTGGGGATTCAAGGCGTACAATGTCGAGCGCGGCTTCGACAGCCGGGGCAAAGTCATATGCAAGACCCTCTGGAAGCTCGACGACTCGCTGGTTGCTGACCGGCCATTGTGGGAATGGGTCCGGCACGTGTTGGTTGACCTGAGGCTCGCGAAGCGAGCCTCCCTCGACTCGATCCGGGACTATCTGAACGAGCGGTCCGTCCCGGCACGTAGAAAGAGCTTCTGGAGCACCAGCAGTCTCTACTCCCTCCTCCAGCCAAACACGCTGCTTCAGTACGCGGGCTACGCCGTATGGAACGTCCACGAGAAGAGCGGCAGGAAGCGTCACGCTTCGGAGTGGGTCGTGGTCGAAGATGCCCACCCCGCGATCATCAACCTCGAGGAGGCACAGGCGATCACCGAGGTGAACGAGCTTCAGGGGCGGCGATGGAGCGACAAGTCGAAGGGGAGAATGGCTGAGGTGCGCAGCAAGGGCAGCCCGTACCTGCTGTCGGGCGGCCTGTTCGTCTGCCGCCGTTGCGGCGAGAACATGACGAGTCACATTAACCGCGGCAGACGGTACTACCTGTGTGGGTCCTCGGCCTATCGAAGGGGCCTCGGTTGCGGGGAGGGCTTTCAGGTGCGCAAGGAGGACATCGAGCGCGCCGTCGTTGACGAGGTCGGCAGGATGTTCAAGTCGTGCTCGAACTCGAAGCGGCTTCGCACCCTCATCAGCAATGAGCTGAGAACCCAGGCGAACCAGGACCGTACGGAACTCAACGCCATCAACGATGAACTCGCGCGGATGGACAAGGAGACCGCGAACATCCGCAGGGCGGTGAAGGACGGTCTCGATGACCTGGAGTGGGCAAACTCGGAACTCCATCGTCTCAGAGCCGAGCGAAAGCAGATGGAAGCTCGAAGGAGTCGGACGGAGAAACAACCCGAGCCCCCCGCCCTCAGCCTGAAGGACGTCGAGAACTACATGCAGTCCTTCAGCGAAGTGCTTGCCAACGGCACCAAAGAGGAGCGCCGCGAGTTCATCAGGCTGTTCGTGAAGAAGGTCGAGCTGGACCCTGTCACCGGCGACATAATGATCACGCTACTCAGTCGCCCTCCAGGACTGCGTTCACGGGATACGAGAACACCCGCCTCGCGTGAGACGGGTGTTCAAATCGGGTTGGTAGCGGGGGCAGGATTCGAACCTGCGACCTTTGGGTTATGAGCCCAACGAGCTACCGAACTGCTCCACCCCGCGATCGCAAGGGCTAGGATGGGGTTGCCGGGCTTCCCTGTCAAGTCCCGATGCGCTCATGGTATCCTGGCAACGAGATATGCGATCAGGGGTCCGGAACAGTGCCTGTCTCTAGTGCGTGGTCGAAGTAGACCCAGAAGTACTCCACAACCTCTGTGTCGCTGAAGAGGGGAATCAGCTCGGCCCTCATGATGGAGTCCATACGGGCGTCCACCTCGGTGCTGGCCAGTCTGGCCTCGTGCAGCAGGCGACCCACCGGAGCAAAGTCGGTTTCGGATTCGATGGCCTCGAAAGCAAGCCTTACGTCATGCGGCAGTGCCGATGTGAAGCTCTCCAGCCGGCGAGCACGCAACTCGGCGCGGTTTCGCCCACAGCAGGGCAGAGCGGCAAGACAGATCGCTATGAGCAACGAGATGGCCCGGTTGAGCAGCCTGCCCGTCACAGAGAGACGTTGAGGGAGATCCTGTGGATCGAGCCGAGGTCGGCGAAAGGCCTGAAGGCGTAGTCGAGGGCGAGCGTATGCCATCTGGTGCCCATGCCGAAGGACATCCCGTCCACGAAGCCTCCCCCGGCGGCATCCGCGGCGTCCATGTCGCTCATGCTCGTTCCGAGCCTCACGGAGAGCAGGTCCAGCGGCGTGTACTCGGTGCCGACAGCAGCGTTGAAGTCGCCATGGAACGGGTAGGTGAGATCGGCCGCAAGGACCAGGCGATTGCCGAGGAACCTGTAGGAAGCGCCGGCGGCCACCTCAGTCGGCATGGGGTCCTTCTCCTCGTAGAAGGCCTTGGTCTGGATGCCGGCGTTCCTCACCGCCAGGCCGATTGCGGCCCCCTCGAGTCCCGGAGGGGAGTAGATGGCGCCCAGATCCAGGACCGCGCCGCTGCCGCTGTAGGTGTCTATGGAGGAATACACGAACCTCCCGGTCACGCCTGCCGAGAGGCACGGAGTCAGGCTTCTCGCGTAGCTCGCGGAGAGGGCGATGCTGCTGGAGGAGAACTCCTCCCCGGTTCCCTGGGGCTCGCTCATGGTGGTCCTGACGAAGCTCCCGCCATAGAAGTAGTTGGCGGAGACCCCTATCACGTCTGAGCTCCTGGGTCCGACCCAGCCCACGAAGCCGGCCTGCATGTCCATGAGATAGCTGGTGTAGCTCGAGGTGATCGTCGACACGCTAACGCTGGCGAGAGCGGCGGGATTCCAGTAGAGGGCGTTCGGATCACCGGTCATCCCGGTGAAGGCCCCACCCATGGCCACGGCCCTGGCGCCGACGGGAACGTCCAGGAAGGCGAACCCGGCCGTCTCCGCTGCCATCGCGGAGGTTGCGGGGAGAATCGCGCCTATCAGGACAGCTACTGAAATAAGCTTCATCAGCCAGTTCCTCCAGCCTGTGGACAGCAGCACAATGCTTGCTGGCCCCTTCGGGGTCAACGGCAGGCAGCCGGCGCCCTCACAAGATACCGTTCCGGGTGCCGCCGGTTCCATCCCGCCGCATGATCTCAGGGTACCGGAGGCAGATCCAGCGCCACGATGAACGAGATGCTGTCCTCCAGCACGTTGTGGGTAAGGTCGAGGACCGTGAGCTCTACGAACCTGATCGAGCGAACCTGGCTCGAATCCAGATGGATCACGGGGAAGTCGTCGGGAAGAGTGTCCACGATGGTCCATCCCTCCCCGTGGATCCTCATCTCGAGATCCAGCACGAACCTTCCCCCCATGCCGGCCAAGTAGCCCTCGAGCACGTCGCGAGGGGGATATACGGCCAGAGTGCAGGGCTGCTCGAAGCCGGCCAGGATGGTCTCCACACGGATGCCCTCGTAGCCAGCGTCTACCAGCCTGCCGACGAAGTCGTCCGCCTGCCCCGGAGGCCTGGCACAAAACGCCACGGCGGGAGCAATGAGCAACAAGCACACCTCTGCACGCACGGAAGTCAGCTCTTGATCCCCGATCTTGCGTAGCTTGCCACTATCTGCTTCTGCGTCAGCACGAACATAAGCAGCAAGGGGAGCGTACAGAAGGTGCTCGCCGCCATGAGCAACTGGTAGTTGCTCGAGAGCTCCTGGTTGAAGTAGGAGAGCCCTACCTGGAGGACCCTCAGCTCCTCCGAGTGGGTCACGACGAGCGGCCACATGAAGCTGTTCCAGGAGCCGATAACGTTGAACAGGATCACAGTAGCGATCACGGACCTGGACAGCGGGAGAACCACCCTCCAGAGGTACTCCAGCCTGCCGCAGCCGTCCAGTGTCGCAGCCTCGTACAGGGACCTCGGCAGAGTCATGAAGTGCTGCCGCAGCAGGAAGATGCTGAACACGTTCGCGGTCCAGGGCACTATGAGCGCCATATAGGTGTCTATCCATCGCAGCCTGGAGAGTATGACGTAGGATGGCGCGAGGTAGACGGGCTGGGGGACCATCATGGTCGAGAGGAACAGCAGGAACAGCACGCTCCTTCCCCTGAACTCCATGGTTGCGAAAGCGTAGGCTGCCAGGCATGACGTGATCAGCACGCCCAGCACGGTCAGAGACGTTACCATGATCGTGTTGAGGAAGTACCTTCCGAACGCAACCCGGGACCAGGCCTCGACGTAGTTGGCGAATCCCCCCTGCTCGAGCGAGGTGGCTATCATCCATATGAAGGGCAGCATCATCACCAGGCTGCCTGCAACCAGCAGAACATGCTGGCCTGCCCCGGAAAGCGATCCCGGCTTCACTGGTAGTGAACCCTTCTGCCGGCAAGCCTCCTCTGGGCAAGCGTCAGCACCAGGAGGACCACGAACAGGAAGACGGAGATGGCGCTGGCATAGCCTATGTCGAACCGGTCGAAGGCTTTCTGGAAGAGGTAGAAGACGATCAGGTTGGTCGTGCCCAGAGGGCCGCCTCCCGGGGGCGGGGTCATGACGTAGACCAGCGCGAAGGTCTGGAACGAGGCGATGGTGGACATGATCAACACGTAGTAGGTCGTAGGCGACAGCATGGGCCAGGTGACGTGCCGGAACACGCCCCACCGGCCGGCGCCGTCCAGCCTGGCCGCCTCGTAGAGCTCACCCGGGATGCTCTCGAGGCCGGCGAGGAACAGAACCGTGTTGTAGCCTATGCTCTTCCAGATGCTGACGATCATGAGCGATACCAGAGCCAGGCTCGGTCCGGCCAGTGTGCCCTGCGGGTGGACCCCGAGCGGAGCCAGCAGCAGCTCGAAGATCCCCCTGGGCTCGCGAAGCCACAGAAGGGGCTCGATGCCGACCGCCGCGAGGACCCTGTTGACCGGCCCGGCCTCGGGGTTGAACAGCCAGGTCCAGACGACGGACACGGCCACGGCGGAGGTCACGACAGGAAGGAAGTAGATGGTCCGGTAGACGCTCTTGCCAGCGAGCCTCCCCCTGAGCAGCATGGCCAGGAACAGCGGGATCACGATGGCCAGGGGAACGACGCCCAGCACAAAGAAGACCGTGTTGGTTACGCTGTTCCAGAACCGCCCGTCGGCGAGCATGCGGGCGTAGTTGGCCAGACCGACGAAGCCGTGAGAGCCGCCGATGTCATAATCCAGCACGGATCCGGCGAAGGCCCCGGCTATCGGCAGGGCTCTGAAGAGCAGGACTATGAGCAGAGCCGGCAGTATGTAGAGGTAGGGATGGAGCTTCCCCTGGTGGCGCAAGGTCACATCTCCGAGGTGGTTATCTCGATCCGGCTGCCATCGGTCCGAACGAAGATAGTCCCGGCCCTGTCGGTCCGCAATACGGTCGAGCTGAGCTGCTCGAGCAACCCGACCACGTCCGGGTGCGGGTGGCCGAAGGGGTTGTCCCTGCCGACCGAGATGATCGAGTACTGGGGCCTCAGCCTGCGGAAGAAGGGGGCGAAGAGAGACCCGACGCTCCCGTGATGGGGCACCTTGAGAACTGTTACCGGGCCCATGTCCTCGAAGATAAGGCGCTCGGCCGCCTCTCCCACATCCCCGGTCAGGAGCAGGCTCGCTCTCCCGCAACTGACAAGCATGACAGCCCCCAGCTCGTTGGCGTCGAGACCGGCGGCTCCGGAGCGGCCCGAAGCCGTCATCACCACGAGCTCTACCGAGTCCGATAGCTCGAAGGTGTCGCGGTGGCATAGAAGCTCGTACTCCAGGCCCCTCTCCAGAGCCACGCGCAGGAGCTGTTCGTACACGGGGGAGTAGAAGTCCAGGCCAGGGTCAAGAAGCTTCCGAGGCGAGAACATCCCGATCACGTCGTCCAGTCCCCCGATGTGATCCTCGTGGGGATGACTGAGGGCGACGATGTCCAGGCTGGCGAAGCCTGCTTCCATCAGCCGGAGCACTACCGCAGGCAAGACGGGACCGCCCTCGTCGGGCCCCCCGTCCACCAGCCAGGTCTGACCGCCCTCGGCAGCCAGCAGGATGGCGTCCCCCTGCCCTACGTCGAGGAAGGCCACGGTGAGAAGCGTGTCCGCCAGGCCGCCCTCAGAAAGCCAGTGGGTCGTGTCGCTGAGCGCTGAGATACCCGGGGAGGGGACAACCGTGACGAGCCCCTCCAGGGTGGCGAGGGTTGCCTCTCCAATGCCGGGGACGTCGAGCAGGTCGGTCATTTCCAGGAACGGCCCGAAAGCCCTCCTGTGCTCGACTATCGCGGCGGCCTTCGATTCCCCGATGCCGGGCAGTCTCTCGAGATCGGAGACGCTGGCCGCGTTGAGGTCGAGCGGAGCGGGGTCCAACAGCGATGATAGGACCAGGAGAACGAGTAAACCGGCCATCTTCTTGACATTCGGCTCAGGACGCCACAGCGTATCCGTCCGTGAGAGGAGGTTCCGTAATGAGGAACCTGCTTATTGTAGCGACCATACTGGCCACCTGCACCGTGGTCCTTGCCGGCGATCTCCGCCTCGAGGACCGCAATTTCAGGACGCTTGCATACATAAGGGAAGACGGGAGGGTCGAGGACTCCTCCTTCCTCACCATAGGCTACATCCGTGACGACAATCGAGTGGAGGACTCGAGCTTCCGCACTCTGGGCTACCTCACCGAGGGGCGCATCCAGGACTCTTCCTTCAGCACGCTCTTCATCCTCGAGGACGACGGAAGGCTCTCCGACAACCGGTTCAGGACGGTTGCGCGGATCACCGAGGACGGGACCGTCGAGGACGATGGCTTCCGCGTAATTCTCTACACCGACGGGTCGAGCCACGGCATGGTCGAAAAGATCGCCGCCTATCTGGTCTTCTTCAGCGAGACCATCCCCAGGCAGGACTAGCAGAACCGACTCCAGAGGCGATTCCGGCGAACCTCCGCATCAGGGTAGTTGACACCTCGTGCTGTTTTGTTTAGTAAACAAATGTGCAGGAGGTCAAGCTTGGATACCGATCTTACGCAAAGACAGAAGCAGGTACTGGGTTTCATCAGGCAGTACCTCGCGGACAATGGGTTCCCTCCGACGATAAGGGAGATCCAGTCCCACTTCGGCCTGGCCAGCACGAAGGGCGTGAAGGACCACCTGGACCGCCTGGAGGAGAAGGGCTTCGTCCGCCGTCGCGGCCGGGCGGCTCGAGCACTCGAGCTGGTCGACCAGGACGAGGCAGTCGTAAGGGTCCCTCTGGTGGGGCGCGTTGCCGCAGGGGCACCGGTTCTGGCCGCGGAGAACATCTCGGCATTCGTCCCCGTTCCGGCCAGCCTTGCGATGGGTCGCGAGGTGTTCCTTCTCACGGTCCAGGGCGAGAGCATGATCGGCGCTGGCATACTCCCCGGGGACTACCTCCTGGTCCGCTCCCAGCCCTCGGTCGAGCAGGGCGAGATCGCCGTGGTCCTCATTGGCGACGAGGCCACCGTGAAGCGCTTCTACAGGACCGACGGCAGGATCGTCCTGAGGTCCGAGAACCCGGAGTTCCCGAACCTCGCTTTCGACTCCAGCTCGCCGGAGATAAGGATAGTAGGCAAGGTGACGGCGGTGCTGCGCAGCTTCGAGGGCGGCCTGGGCTAGTACTGGGACCCTGGGCTACCAGGGCCGGATGATGTCCTTGACGGACAGGGCGAACTCTCCCCCCCCGTAGAAACCCGTGGCCGACTGGCTGCCGTTGTTCTGGAACAGCAGCCTGCCCCTCAGTATCTCGAGGCCTGTCGAGTCGTCGGTCGCGTATTCCAGGCTTGCCCACGACAGAGGGTGAGGGCAGGTGTAGGTGGTGTCCTGCCTGCCCTGGCGGACGTAGGCGCTTACCGACACGGGCACCGGCTGCCCGTCGACCAGGTCCGCCGGAATGGCGAAGCTGAAGTAGGTCTGCTCGGCCTTGCGGGGGTCCGCTACGGTGCACGGCTCCATGAACATGTACACCACGAGCTGGTGGAGGAGCTCCAGCTCCTCCTCGACGACCACGAAGAAGCGCGGCGTCAGGACCGTATCGGGGAGATGGATCTCCAGCCCGTCGGGCATCTCCAGTGCGGGATAGCCGGCGGTTCGCCCGTCCGGCATCTGACAGCCGGGCATCCAGACGCTGCCCGAGACGTCCACCTCGTAGCATCCCCCCCCTTTGTCGAAGGCGATGCGGACCTCGAAGCCGACGTGCTCGGTCTCCATCGGGTTGTCCAGAAGCGTGACCCTCCCGAAAGGCGCGTAGGGGTAAGGCGGGTAGATGTCCATGTTGTCGACCAGGAGCGAGAACGATGCCGGCACGATCATGCGACCCGCGTAGAAGTCCCCGTCCGGCCCGCAGGGGATGGTCATTGTCAGGATGGGCCTGCCGCTCGTCAGCATCTGCCCCTGAGCGTTGAACTCCACGTCCTCCCCGAACAGGTCCAGCTGCATCACCCCGGGCATTGCTATACCGTTCCAGGTTAGCGGATTGCGTGCATTGACCACCCCCGCGGTGGCACCTGAGAAGCCGTAGGAGCGGCTGTTGGCCGTGAGCTCGCCCTCCGGCCTGTGGGAATCGACCCTCGTCTCCTGTCGGCCGCCGCAAGCCGCGACGAGAAGCAGCGCCATGGCAGTCCAGAGAACGATGATTCGCGACATCGTCAACCTCCCGCGTGAGCAACAACAACGTTAACGGCGCGAGCTCCGCAAGACAAGGAGGCCCGGGCTCTCACCCGGGCCTCCTCTGGGGTGGGGTTGGCGGTGGCTACTTCTTCTCGAGGCTTCTCGAGGGCTTGTCCTTCGTGCCGTCGTATCCCTCCAGCAGGTCCAGCCTGCCGATCTTCTCCAGGAAGTTGTACTGGACCATCCGCCAGTAGTCGTTCAGGCTCCTGGGAACAGCATCGCGGTCCCAGTCCGTGGGACGGTACTGGCCCGGGTCGGGAACCACGAGTGACCCCACGTACTCGCCATCGTCGTAGACCCTCTGGATCTGCTCGTAGATCTCCTGCATGTCGTCCTCGGTCACCACGCCGTTCGAGGTCGCCTTGTAGAACTGCACCGTCACCCTGATCGGGAACTCGGGGTCCCGCTCGACCCTGAGACCGTCTATCTCCGTGAACGGGCCCTCCAGGTCTCCGTGACCAACCACCGCGGCCTCGACGTCGGAAGCGCCGCCCCCCACGCCTCCCTCGCCGGCGGCACACTCGCAGCAGCAGAGGCTCACATCGTCGAACCATGTGTTCCTGGGCTGCTTCTGCCTGAGGGGGATCTGGATCAGGAGGACCATGTTGAGGCCCTCCTCGCTGGCAGCGTGGATCATGGGTCCTGTCTGGTCCCCTCCGTTGTCGTGGAAGTCGGACAGCCGCTCGCCCGTAAGGCTGGCCCTCATTCCGTCCTCGTTGAAGAACAGCCTCTGGCCCCAGCTCCAGGCGCCAGGCACCGGATCGCGAACGTTGTCTATCACCGTCACGCTCGTGCCCTCGCGGGTGGCAAGGATCGTCAGCACCGCGGGGTTCTTCTCGTAGCTCTGGTAGTTGAACAGAACCGGATTGAAGGTGGCGTCCCCGTTGTCCGGTATCGGAAGGAACACCGCCTGCGCGCTCACCAGAACCAGGCTGTCCCGGTCCGCAAGCAGACCCTCCTCGTCTCCGCGCCAGCTGCCCGGGTCGTGAAGGTAGTAGCGAAGGTCCGCAACGAAGTCCCGCAGCGTAACGGGATGAAGGTCCTCTCCACGCTCGTTGCCCACCAGAAGGAAGAAGTGGTCCGGGTCCAGGTCCGCCGACAGATCGTGGAAGTTCGGGTGCCTGATCACCGGCATGCAGGTCAGTGCCGTCTGACCAGGGTTCCAGGGATCCTCGTGATGGACCTGTATCGTCATGTCGCTGATGTTCGGGCCCCAGCAGGAACCGTAGTACCTGCCCGTGTCCTCCCAGGTCACGTTCACCACGTCCAGCCCGTACTGGCTCGCGTACTCGCATACCTTGTAGTCCCAGGTCATCTCCGCCACCCGCTGCACCACCTCGTTGTAGTCCACGGGCACATCCACGCGGTCGGAAGCCGCAGAAGCCACGGCCAGCGCCGAAAGAACCATCAGCCTGAACATCTCTCTACCTCCCCTGCAAAGCTCTCGCTGTCCATTGTGCTCTCCATCCAGCGTGTGATAGCTTACACGACACGCCGGTATTCCATTGCCGAGAGGACGGCACCGGAGCCAGAGAGCCCGGGGCGGGAACCGGACGGCATCCGTCAGGATGAGT
>JAFGKQ010000016.1 GCA_016928495.1 Candidatus Fermentibacterales bacterium | reverse complement strand
GAACCCGAGCTTCTCGAGGATCAGCCTCGTCACGGTCCTGACCGTCTCTTCGTCGTCGGCTATGAGCACCCTGCCCCCGGGCTCCCAGGTGCCGGCCGGCAGCCCGCTCCTGGCCACGTGACCGATGACCGTCTCGGAGCTGCAGGGAAGCAGGACCTTGAAGGTCGTGCCCTTGCCCTCCTCCGAGTAGACCCTGATAGCGCCCTTGTGGCCCCTGACGATGCCCAGCACGGCTGCGAGCCCCAGGCCGCGTCCTGAGAACTTTGTGCTGAAGAACGGATCGAAGATCCTGGACACCATCTCCTGGCTCATGCCGCACCCCGTGTCGCTGACCTCCAGGAAGGCATAGGTTCCGGGCTCCAGCTCGTCCCTCATCCAGGCATCTGCCAGGTAGTCCTCATCCGCCTCGACACAGCCGGTCCGGACGGTTATCACCCCGCTCCTCTCGGCGATGGCCTCCGAAGCGTTGATGATGAGGTTCATGACCACCTGCCGGATCTGGGTCGCATCGGCCTCTATCTGAGGCACCGACGGATCGAACTCGAACCTGAGCACAACGCTCTTGGATATCACGGCTTTCAGGAGATGGGCCATCTCCTCGACCAGCTTCGAGAGAACGACGGGCTCGACGAGGAACCTCCCCTTGCCCGAGTAGGCGAGGAGCTGGTTGGTCAGCTCGGCGGCTCGCAGAGCGGCGGTCTCGATCCTCTCCACGGTCTTCTTCGCCGGGGATTCCGGGGACATCTCCATCAGGGCCAGGCCGGCGTTGCCCAGTATTCCCATCAGCAGGTTGTTGAAGTCGTGTGCGATGCCCCCCGCCAGCACTCCGAGGCTTTCCAGCTTCTGGGCATGCTGTATCTGCGCCTCCAGTTGCAGCCTCTGTTCCTCCGCCCTCTTGCGTTCCGACACGTCCCTTATGAACACGAGTGCGGCCGGACGGTCGCCGAAGGTTATCATCCCTGCGTTGAACTCGACGTCCAGCGCGTTGCCGTCGGCCTTCACCAGAGCGGTCCCGTGGACGCCGGGCACGCCATCACCGGATGTCATCGCCTGGTAGTACTCCTGCATCTTGGGCAGCTCCCCCTCCTGCAGGAAGTCGGCGATGTTCCTGCCCAGGATGCTCTGCTCGTCGAATCCCACCATCTCCATCAGCTTCTTGTTCACGAATACGACGATGTCGTCCCGGACGATGCATATGCCGTCGCTGCCCTGCTCCACCAGCGTCCTGTACTTCTCCTCGCTCTCCGTCAGGGAGGCCACCGCCCGCCTTCTGTCGATGGCCATCGCGATCTGGGTGGAGATGAACTCGAGCATCCTCTCGTGCTCCTGCGTGAAGCGAGTGCCCTCGGCATAGGTCTGGACGGCCAGAACGCCTATGGTCCTCTCGTCCAGCCTTAGCGGCACGCCAAGCCACTCTATCGAGTCCGTCCCGTGAAGCGTCAGCTCGCCCCTCGCCGCCATCCCCGCCAGCTCCTCGTAGTTGGCCCTGAAGGTCCTGCCGGTCCGGATGACGTAGCCCGTGTTGCCGATGCTGGCACTGCGCTTGGGTGGCGCGGAATCGAACCTGTCGATGAAGTACGGGAAGCTGACGGTGTCGTCCTCGGGATGGTAGAGGGCAATGAAGAAGTTGTCGGCGGGAATCAGGTCCCCTATGACCCTGTGGATCGTGGCGTACAGATCGACCGGCTCGGGGGTCGTCAGGGCCGCCTGGGCGATCTCGCGGGTAGCCTCCTCCATCTTGCGCAGACGGACCTGCTCGCTGACGTCCCTCAGCACGGTGACGATCCTGGTCGTCTCTCCGGCCTCGGTGACCGGAATCTTCAGGGTCTCCGTCCAGATCCGGTCCCCCCCGAACCTGGTCGACTCCGCGGTCCAGAGAGTCCTGCCCTCGCGGAACACCCTCTCGTACTCCTCGAAGACCTGCTCTCCGAGGAACGGGAACGTCTCCGGGAGCGTCTTCCCGACGCTGGCCTCCGGTATGCCCAGGCTCTTCATCATGTCAGCCATCGCGGTATTGAAGAGAACGAGCCGCAGGCCCCTGTCTACCACGTGGATCGCATCGGTCATCGAGTCGATCGTGGCCCTGTACTGCTTCTCCGACTCCCTGAGCGCCTCCTCCGCCAGCTTGCGCTGGGTCCTGTCCGTGGTTGCGACGATCGTCCCGCTCTCGCGATCCTCGAGCAGCAGAGGGGTGAAGCGGTTCTGTACGAAGCGGCGGGTGCCGTCGGGCCTGACTATCCAGCACTCGAGAAGGTCAGGCGCCCCCCCCCGGTGACGCCTGGCGTCCTCCAGCTCCTCCAGCACCCTGTCGCGATCTTCGGCAGCGATCAGCTCGGTCGGATCCTCCAGTCCGGAGAGCTCTTCAGATCCCCTGCCCAGGATCTGGCAGGTCTCGTCGCTGAGGTAGATCAGTCTGCCCCCTGCAGCTATCGAGATGCCTTCCCCGAGGCTCCTCGCCATCCTCTTGAAGATCTCGAGCCCCGGAGCCTTCTCCCAGATGGCACCCGCCTCGACGGGCGGCATGGAGAAGGCCCAGACCCTGGCCCCGACAGGGACGGAGGGCATGCTGACCGCTCTGGTCACGTAGTCCACGGCCCTGCCGTTCCTGAGACCGAGTCTGCCGCGAAGGACGCCCGTCGTCTGCGGAGGGTCCTCCCCGAGGAATCGCTGAAGGGGCGCCGGGTCCTCCACCAGGTCGCAGATAACGCTGAGGCCGTCCTCTGCAAGCCTTGAAACCTGGTCCTCGGTGAGGCCCAGCGTATCCGCGAGCTCCTCGGCATACCTGTGCACGATCCCTCTGGAATCGGTCAGGAGGACGGCACCGCTGGTGACCTCGCAGACGTGCTCCCAGACCCTCTCTAGAGCGGCCTTGTCATCACTCTCACCGGGGCGATGGTGGGTCATCGGACGATCCTCTCATCCGTGGGAGTCGGCTTCAGGACGGCTTTGCCCTGCCTTCGAATAAACACACCTCCGCCCGCTTCGGCAATGGTCTACGCTGCAAGGCGGGACTTGATAGGCTTCGGGCGAGCTTGTATTGAGTCTTCCGATGGCGGGCAGGCAGGTCGCGGGCCGCGCTCGCCCACAGGTCCGCGTTGCGGCGAGGGGAGAGGAGAGGTGCGCGCAGGCATACTCGTAGAGCACGAGCCCGGAGAGCAGAGGCTCCGCAGCCTCGGCGCGGCGGACTGGCCCGTATGGAGCTGTGAGGAGTCGGAGTTCCCGTGGGAGTACCATGCCTCCGAGACCTGCCTGCTTCCGGATGGTGATGCAGAAGTCTTCCCTGGCGGCTCCGCGGACGCAGTCCGGCTGGCCGGCGGCGACCTGGTCACCTTCAGAAAGGGTCCGAGGTGCGTCTGGCGGGTGCTCTCCCCGGTCCGGAAGCACTACGGGTTCGAGGACTGAGGGGGTCTGTCCTGGGCGGCGAGGCTTCATTCAGGTTCTTCGGAGAGCTCAACGACTTCCTGCCCCCCGACGAAAGGCAGAGACCCCTGCTCCGCAGCTTCAGGGGGCGGCCCAGCGTCAAGCACATGATCGAGGCCCTGGGCGTCCCGCACACCGAGATC
Organism: Candidatus Fermentibacterales bacterium; assembly: GCA_016928495.1. Classification (GTDB taxonomy): domain Bacteria; phylum Fermentibacterota; class Fermentibacteria; order Fermentibacterales; family JAFGKQ01; genus JAFGKQ01. Next base: position 10,889 of record JAFGKQ010000016.1, on the reverse strand, counting down.
GAGCTGATAACCGTCTCCGGGACATCGGTCGACTTCGCCTACAGGGTCAGGGACGGGGATGCCGTGTGCGTCTACCCGGTCTTCGAATCGTTCGACGTGACGCCCCTGCTCCGCCTCAGGGAGACCCCTCTCCGCACTGCGCGGTTCGTCGTCGACACCAATCTGGGCAAGCTCGCGCTCTACCTGCGCATACTCGGCTTCGACACCCTCTACAGCAACCGCTACGGCGATGCCGAGATCGCCGGGATATCCAGCGAGCGGAAGCGGATCCTCCTGACCAGGGACCGGCGCCTGCTTCATCGCAGGAACGTGACTCACGGCTACTGGGTAAGGTCGACGGATCCCCGGGAGCAGATAGAGGAGGTCGCGCGCAGATTCGATCTGGTCGGCCTGATCGAGCCCTTCCACAGGTGCCTGAGGTGCAACAGCGAGCTGCGCCCGGTGGACAAGAGCGAGGTGGAGCACCGTCTGGAGCCCAGGACGAAGAAGTACTACGACGAGTTCAGGACCTGTCCCGACTGCGGGAGGATCTACTGGAAGGGCACCCATTTCGAGCACATGAGGCAGGAGCTCCTGGCCAGACTGCAGGGCCGGGGCGCGAGCGACGACCCCGATCGGGGATGCTAGAAGTCCCAGTCGGGCCTGGGGTCTCTCGCCGGAAGGAGCGCAGCGTCCAGCTCCCGCAGAAGCCCGGGTGGCCCCACCAGGTCATCCGTGACGGCGAGGCCGGAAGCGGGGAGAGTCCCCATCCACATCCTTGTGAAGGCGTTGACCGACGACCGCAGCAAAGGCAGGCCCCGGGTGTGCCCCTTCGAGAGCGCCGATTCGCTCCCCAGGCCTACCGTGAAATCGCCGGAACAGCCCCTCCAGCCCGTACTGTCGACGTCCAGATGCGCCTCCAGTGGGTCGTGGAGCTCCAGGTTGAAGCGGATGCCGGAGCAGCCGGTCAGGTGAGCGGCCCCCACGCAGGCCCGAAGGTCGAGGACCCTGAACTGGAAGTAGGCGATGCCAACAGTCCCCTGTTCGAGCCTCGTCCTCCTCGTCGTCCTCCAGGTCCTCATGGGGGAAGCGAGGATGTCCTGCAACTGGATACCGGCGGGCTCGCAGACATGGATCAGGTCGACCTGTTCCCGAAGCCCGGACAGCAGCCAGAGCAGGTCTCTCAGGTCGTCGTAGCTCCGGTAGGCCATGCAGGGCACCTCGAAGGGCCCGTGCTCGGGCTCCCTGGAGGTCATCCAGAGGAAGTGCGTCAGCGTCCCTGCGCCGTCCCTGAAGCCCAGGCCTCCGGCATTCCTGCCCCACATCATCTCCGCCCGCGTCGCCTCCGGTGGCAGCAGGCTGCAGGCGCCGTGCCCTCTCATCCTCGATAGCCTGCAGGCGTGTACCTCGCGCCAGTCATCCGCGCCGAGCCTTGCCGGCAGCGCGGAGGGCCTGCCGCCCGGCACTCTCAGCCTCGCCGGGTCGAAGCTGACCCAGCGTTGATAGCCACCGGTGCCGAAGCCGAGGCGATCGTAGTAGCCCTGCTCGAACATGCCGAGACCGGCCAGGGCGAAGCCGCCTCGCTGAGCCTCCCTCGCGACCAGCTCCGCGGTCACCCGCATGGCGAGGCCCTGCCTCCTGGCAACCAGACCGGTCGTCACCCCCGTCACGGCCGTCATGGGCAGATCCCCGTCCAGGTACCTCAGCACGGCAGGGCAGGAGATGGACAGGGACTCCGCCCTGTCGTCGATAGTCCCGACCAGGGCACACGAGGTCGAGCTGAGGAAGACCTCCATGACCTCTTCCTTGCCGGGCTCGAGCCACCCTACCTCGCGCCAGATCCTCTGGACATCGGCCGAGTCCCGTCCCGGATCGAACTCCCTCATGCCCATGCACGATCGCGCGTCATCACCAGTCATCTCGATCTCCTCGACGGGCAGCGTGCCGGGCGGAGGGCTTTGAATGCCTCGCCCGGCACCTCATCTTCGGTCCCACGGCCCCGAACATAGCCGAAGGGCGCGCCGGGAGACAGATCAGGATCGGAGGTCCAGCATCATGGAGTGCAATCAGGAGAGGATAAGGAAGGACTGCCCCTGCACCTACGAGCCCTGCTCCAGGAAGGGCAGGTGCTGCGAGTGCATCGCGTACCACGCACGGCTCGGAGAGTACCCGGCGTGCTTCTTCACTCCGGAGGGCGAGCGCACCTGGGACCGCTCCTGGGAGTGCCTCTCCAGGCACCACCGCTACTGAGCCGGGGGGCATCCGGACTACCTCGCGATGAGGCACTTCCTGACCCGGCTGCCGCCCGGACCTTCCAGCCTCAGGAAGTAGACTCCGCTGCAGAGGCCCTCCGGATACCACTCCAGGTCGTGCCAGCCCTGGCCGGTCTGGCCCGAAAGCAGCGTGTCGACGAGACGCCCGTCTATCGAGTAGACGTCCAGCCGTGAGGGTCCCGCGGCGGGAAGGCTGTAGCGGACGCTGGCACCGGTGGGCCCCACCGGATTGGGAACGGGTGAGGACAGGATCAGTGCTGGACCGGTCTCATCCCCTTCCATTCCGGTGATGGTCCAGGTGATGGTAGCGGCGGCAGGCTCCGAGAAGCCGAGCTCCGGGCTCACAGCCTGGACCAGGATGGTGGTTTCGGTCTCGGGCTCGGCTCTCTGGACCAGCGGCACGAAGTAGGCCTCGCCCGGCGATGACCCCAGGAAGCTCCATGAGCTGTCGGGATCGAGCCTGTAGACGTCGTAGGCCCGGACCGCGTCCGGCGAGTGCGTCCAGCGAAGCCTTATCGTGCCGTTGTTGTCGTCCATCTGCTGGAAGCTCTCGACGTACAGGCCCGTGGGAGCAGACGGGATGTCCGGGCTGCCGGCGATGATGCCGATCATCCCGACGAGCGCCTCGTAGTCGCTATGGGTGCTCGCGCTGGCGAAGCGAAGCCCGATCTGCACGACCGTCCTGCCAGCGAAGGAGGAGAGTGACTGCTCGAACCCGTTCCAGCCCTCCCCGGTGACCGTGCCCGCGTCGAAGAGCTCGAACACCCCGGGCGCGTCCTCGAAGCAGAGAGCGACCGCGATGCAGGACTCCTGCCCCGGAAGCTGGCTGGAGTCGTACCGAAGCACGAGAGTCTCGCCGCCCTCGAGATGGAGATCAGTCTTGTAGAGCCTGAGAAGGCTCGCCGCTCCGGCCTGGAGGTCGCCGCTCACCCTCAGGCAGCTGCCCCCGTACCAGGCGTCGTCCCACCAGAGCTCGGGGTATAGAGGAGTCCCCGCGCTCTCGCAGATCCATCTCCATGTCGGCAGCACGTCCTGCAGGCTCCTGTTGTTCCATTCGTGAGTGGCCCTGATCTCCCCCTCGATGGCGTAGAGGCGCCCCTGCCCCGTGTTGAAGCTGGTGACGAAGGGCAGGTCGTTCACCGGTGAGGTCGCCGGGATGTAGTGGGCGAGCCCCTTCCATGGATGAGTCGTCCAGGTGTTGCCCGGATCCCTGTTCGCCCCGACCCAGAACCTGTTGGCCTTCTCGTAGAAGTCCGAGTGCGAGCTGGAGCTGCTGTAGCACCAGTCCGGGCAGTAGAAGCCCAGAGACACCACGTGCTCCTCTGCCTCGGGGAACACACCGTCCCAGTTCACCGACGTGTTGTAGCCGCTGGCCTGGACGTCCACTCCCGCGAAGAGGTCATATGGGCTACGTCCCAGGGCGATGGCGTTGCTCCTGGAGACGAGCAGGCCGTTCGTGGTCCACCAGAAGTTGAGGAACATCCCCTCGGAGACGAGATCGTCCCCGTACTGGAAGAACATGTCGTTGAGCGAATTGAGTGCGTTCTGCCAGGCTATGCCGCCCGTCTCGATCATCGCGTCGTACCACTGTATCTCGAGATCGGAGCTCTCCTGGATGTAGATCATGAACTCCCGCACCAGCACGGCGAGGGTCGAATCGCCTCCCGCGGTCTCCTGGTTGATGAACCAGCCATCGAAGCCGTAGTACTCGGCGACCTCGATCAGCTTGTCCGCCACCGGGAATACCGGGCCCTCTCTCTGGACGAGATCCCAGACCCACTGGATCTGGCCTCCGTACTGGGTCGGCGGGAAGAAGATCGTGCCGTAGACCGGAACACCGTTCCTGTGAGCGGCATCGATCACGTCTGCGCTCGGTGAGACGATCAGGCCCTCTCCGGCGGAGCCTCCCCACATGGTCAGGACCTCGACGTACTGCCAGTAGTTGAAGGCATAGACGTCCATCACGTTCGCGCCCTGAGAGGGATTGCCGCTGGTGCTGGGGTACATGATCGAGATGGCGCTCACTCCCGCCTCGCCGGGTCTGGCGTGAGGGTTCACCAGGATGTCCCCGACGAACCTGTCGGCAAGGGGCACGCTCCCCCTGTTGTAGGGAGCGTCCGGATCCGTCTCGGGAGACCAGGAGAGAAGCTCGGTCGGGAACCAGTAGGAGGAGTAGGGCTGCCCGGGGAGCTGCCCCGGGACCAGCGCCGCAACCAGCAGGATGACAGCCGCCATGACCGCCGGCCTACTGCGGCCCGATGGTGGACAGGAATCTCTGGAGCTGCTCCTGGAAGAAGGAGTTGCCGGGCTCTATCTCGAGTGCCCTTCTCTCCCATTCCACGGCTTCGGCGAACTGCCCGGCAGAGAAGAAGGCCTGAGCCACGGTGTCCATTATGTTGGCGTCCTCCGGGGCCAGCTCGTGCGCCCGCAGGGCCAGCTCGAGGGCGCGCCCGGGCTCCAGCCCCCTCTCGGCCAGGTACCAGGCCATGGCGTTCAGTAGCTGGGGATCCTCACCCTCCCGGGCGAGAGCACGCTCGAGGATCTCGAAGGCGTATCGCTGCTCCGCCTCGCCCTCGGAGTCGAGATAGGCCTGGAGCATGAAGTAGGGCGCCCAGAGGTCGTAGAGCCTCGCCAGCTCGGTCACCGGTTCCTCGCTGTCATCTACCCTCAGGTCGACCAGCCTGTCCGTGGAGCCGAGGTAGCCGCCGCGCTCGCGCACGACCAGGAGCGCCGCAGACTGCCTGCCCCTGCTGTCGCCACCCGCGTCGTCCCCGGCGATCAGCGCGGCCAGCAGCCTGGAGGCAAGGGGGCCTTCCGCCGACAGGAAGGCCTCCTCCATGGCAAGCAGCACCTCTTCGCCGACCAGGATGTTGCCCTGACAGGTGAAGGCCTCGCCCATCCTGTGACCGGACCAGGCGAGGGTCCCGGAACCCGTGAAAGCGGCCACCTCTCCCGAGGCCGAGACGACGCCCACCTGCCGGGAATCACTTCCGGGGTCGATCGAGAGCAGTGAGTCCAGCGCATCCTGCGGGGAGAGGCCATCCCGGAGCAGGTCCAGGCCGAGAGAGCCGTAGTCAGGGTTCGCCAGCGCCTGAGTGGCAATGGCCCCGACGCCCGGCTCGATCCAGGGGACGACGTGGCCCACGGCCAGCACCTTCGAAGCTACCGCGATGCCGAGCTCTCCCGTCTCCGGGTCGATGGCCACGATGGAGAAGGTGGAGGCGAGAAGCTCGTCCCCGGAGTTGTGTGCCAGGCATGCGGGAGCAGCAAGCAGAGCGATCGAGGCGAGCACCGCGGTACGGACGGCCCCACGACGGCCTTCCGACCCGGCGCATCCGGAGCGGGAGTATGAGTGCATCCGTGGTCCAGCCTTTCTCTACAACCGTTTGATGATGTCGATGCCCCTGGCGGGATCGGGCAGCAGTGCCTCGCCCTGCTCGGGCTGAGGCGCGGGAGAGGCTGCCCTGCTCCACTCGTCCGGGCATCCTCTCTCCAGCCACTTCCCGTAGGTGATCACCACGTTATAGTGGTCCAGGACAGCGACTGCCGCCGCCAGGACGACGGAGAGCAGCATGACGGCAAGGGCCAGGGTCCTGTTGGCCTTCCGGGAGGTGATGGCCACCAGGGCCCATGCGAGCCCGGCCCCGGCAGGCACCCAGAGGAGCCTGGTGTCGAACCCGCTGAACCTCTGGTGGTCGCCGGCCAGGCACTTCGCGAGCAGAACGAGCACGATGCAGAAGAGAGCGAACAGGACCATGCCGCCGGCCAGATTCATGGCCCCGTGAACGGGTCCTCCCGTCCGCTTCCCTCGCGAAGGAGGATAGATCCTCCTTGTGCCCGAAGTCCTCGCGCCAGACTCGTTGATGAGCTCACCTCTCTCGGATGGCCGGAACCATGGTCTTCCGGAATCGTCATGACCAGAAAGATAGGCCGACTCCCAGGCGGACCGCAACAAGAGGGAGCCGCCAGGAGGGCGGGCCGGTGTTGGCAACGTGGCCGGCTTTGAGGTAAAGTCTGCAACCGGGAGCCCCGGGCGGAGAGAATCGGAAAGGTCTATCGGGATGATAATAGTCACCGGCGGGTCGGGCTTCATCGGCAGCCATATCGTCAAGGCTCTCAACCAGAGGGGCATCACCGACATCCTCGTGGTCGACGACCTCATGGAGAGCGAGAAGTTCGAGAACCTGAGCGACTGCGTGATATCCGACTACATGGACCGGACCGAGTTCATCGACTCGGTCTGCGCCGGAACGCTCAGGAGGACCGACAGCATCGACGCCATACTCCATCAGGGCGCCTGCACGGACACCATGGAGACCGATGGCAGGTACATGATGGAGAACAACTACACCTGGTCCCGCGAGCTGCTCTGCTTCGCCATGGACCTGGCCGTGCCCTTCGTCTACGCCTCGAGCGGAGCCGTCTACGGCAACAGCAGGAGCTTCTCCGAGGATCCGGAGAACGAGCGCCCCGTGAACGTCTACGGCTATTCCAAGCTCGTGCTCGACCAGCACGTCAGGACCAGGCTCGAGGATGCACCCGCGACGCTCGTCGGCCTGAGGTACTTCAACGTCTACGGACAGAGGGAGCGCCACAAGGGCCGCATGGCCTCCATGGTCTACAGGCTGTACCGCCAGATGGTCGATGAAGGCGTGGGCCGCCTCTTCACCGGAACCGGGGGCTACGACGACGGAGAGCAGCGACGGGACTTCGTCTACGTGGAAGACGTGGTGAAGGCGAACCTCCACTTCGCTCTCGACTCGAGGAGCCCCGTCAGGGGCGTCTTCAACCTCGGCACCGGAGCCAGCCGCAGTTTCAACGATCTCGCGCAGGCCCTCATCCGGAGCCTGGGCAGGGGCCGCCTGGAGTACGTCCCGTTCGACGAGAGGCTCAGCGGCCGCTACCAGAGCTTCACGGAGGCCGATCTGACACGCCTCGGGAAGCTCTACCGCGAGCCCTTCACCCCGCTGGAGGAAGGCGTCCGGGAGTGCGTCGAGAACTGGAGACAGACCGGCGCATCATGACCGGGACCCGCAGTGCGGCGCCGGAATCGCCCAGACCCGGTGCGCCGACGGCCCGTGCGGGCAGGCTGAGGTTCCTCTTCAGGGCGCTCTCCTACCCCAATTACAGGCTCTACTTCGCCGGTCAGAGCGTCTCTCTGATCGGCACCTGGATGCAGCGCGTAGCCATGGGATGGCTGATGTACAGGCTGACCAACTCGGCCTTCGTCCTTGGCCTGGTCGGCTTCTCTGGACAGATCCCATCGCTGCTGCTGCTGCCACTCACAGGTGTCCTGGCCGACAGGTTCGACCGCAAGAGGATCATGGTCTTCTGCGAGGTGCTGGCGATGATCCAGGCGGCGGTCCTGGCCTGGCTCGTGCTCTCGGGCGTCATAACGGTCTTCCTCGCAGTCGTCCTGGCTTTCACCCTCGGGACCATCTTCGCTTTCGAGGCTCCCGCGCGGCAGTCCCTGGTCTACCAGGTCGTCAGGAGGAAGGAGGACCTCGCGGGAGCGATCGCGCTCAACTCGGCATCCTTCAACTCGGCCCGGCTCGTCGGCCCGTCGATCGCGGGCCTCCTGGTTGCCGCAGTGGGCGAGGGCTGGGCCTTTCTCATCAACTCGGTCACGTTCCTGGCCGTGATATGGGCGCTGCTGGCCATGAGGCTCGATCCTGCTGCCAGGGACGAGCAGCGCTCCGTCCTGGAGGGAAGCTTCATGGAGAGAGTGGCCAACGGCTTCCGCTACGCCTTCAGGGACCCTGCCATACGCGCCGTGCTGCTGCTGCTCTCCTTCATCAGCCTTGTCGGGTTCCCGTTCATCGTCCTGATGCCCGTCTTCGCGGGAGCCATACTGAAGGGGGGGCCCGACACGCTCGGATTCCTGATGGGCGCCATGGGTGTCGGAGCGCTCTCGGGCGCGCTCTTCGTGGCATCCAGGAGCCATCCCGTGCATGTATGGAAGCTCATACCGCTGGGCGCTATCCTGCTGGGATCGGGGACCTTCCTGTTCGCTCTCTCCCGGAGTCTCCCCCTCTCCCTGGTGCTACTGGTGCCCACGGGCTTCGGGATGATGCTGCTCATGGCCTCGTGCAACACCGTGCTCCAGTCCATCGTGCACGACTCCACCAGAGGCAGGCTGATGGGCCTCTACACCATGGCGGTCATGGGCATAATGCCGTTCGGTAGCCTGCTCGCGGGCTGTGTCGCCAGCTTCATTTCCGCCCCTGCCATGCTGCTGTTCGGGGGTAGCTGCTGCGTCCTGGCAGGCTTGCTGTTCGCGAGGAGGAGCGACCTCCGCTTCGGCGCCATGAGGAAGCTGACCAGAGCCGTGCCGGTTCCCCCGGCAGACATCAGAGCGCAGTAGTACCCGGCAAGGTCCGGAGCCTTCTAGCCCCTCCTCTGGAGCATCACCTCGTAGTCCTCGAGCAGCGACTGGAGGTCGTCCTCGTGCTCCACCTCGTCCGAGAGGATCTGAAGGACCATGTTGTGCGTGATGATGTCGCTCTCGCGGCTGAGGAGAGCGAGCTTGTTGTAGACCTCGATCGCGCACTGCTCGCCCTTGATGTTCTGCTTGAGGATGCTCTCTATGTAGGGATCCTCCGGCGAGTCGTAGCCGCAGTTGGTGTGCTCGTACCAGGCCTTGGGGCTGAGCACCGGGGTCCCCCCGAGCTGGATTATCCTCGAGCAGACCATCTCGGCGTGGCGGAGCTCGTCTGCCGCGTGCTCGAGAAGCTCCGTTATCGCCGCCTCCTTCATGGGGCCCATGACTACCTTCGACCCGACCCAGTACTGGTAGTAGGCCAACCACTCGTCGGCCAGCGCCTTGTTGAGCAGGGCGATCAGCTCGTCAGCCTTGCCGCCGACGATCTCTCTTCCTCTGGTTCCCATGGATCCTCCCGTCGTGTCTGGTTGAGTACCGGCCGGAACGGCCCAGTGACCACCCCATAGTACGCGCTCGCGAGACCAGCCGCAAGCCCGTGCTCGCGAGGGCCGGGCAGCCCTCGGCTCACCCCGCCCTGCGGGGCCTCGCGAAGCGAGCAGGGCGCGATGCGACCATGAAGACGGAGAAGAGGATCAGGGCACAGCCCAGGTAGCCCTGCAGCCCCAGCCTCTCCCCGAAGACCAATACCCCCCCTATCGAAGCGACTACCGTCTCGCCGATATAGATCAGCGCCGCGCTCGTGGCTCCCAGATGGGGCTGCCAGCGCATCTGCACGAGGACCACGAGAGTGGTGGCCGGTATGCCCAGGTAGAGGATCCCCAGCAGCGGCCAGGGAGTGGAGAGACCCAGGCCTGCATGGGGCCGCTCGATGGCGAGGAAGACCAGTGTGGAGGCGATGAGCACCACGAGAAGCTGCAGGAAGGTCAGCGCCTCCTCGGTTCCTCTCCTCGAGAAGCGGTCTATGAGAGCCAGGTGAATGGCCCAGCAGAGAGCTCCTGCCAGGCTGTAGAGGTCACCTGCGCTCACTGCCCCGCGAGGACTCGCCAGCAGGTAGACGCCGCACATCGCGATGACCAGCGAGACCGTCTGGAGCACCGAGACCCTCTTCCGGTTCACCAGCCAGCTGAAGAAGGGGGTGAAGACGAGGTAGAGGGCGGTGATGAAGGCGCACTTGCCGGGACCGGTCGTCAGCAGGCCGAATGTCTGGAAGACGTATCCTCCGGACAGAGCGAGCCCGAGGAGAATGGACGGCGCTATCAGGGCGGAAGAGAACAGGGTCCCGGCATCGTCGGTCCTCCCCGGACGTCGCTTCCGGAGCAGGATGATGTAGAAAAGCGTGGCTGCCGCAGCGGCTGCGAACCGCAGTGCAACCAGCAGCACGGGCGACACGGATGTCAGCGCCAGCTTGACGACCACGAAGGTAGAGCCCCAGACCATCGTAGCGAGCCCGAGCCTGACAGCCGCGCCCCTTCTTCTCTCTCCGGAGCCGACCGGAATCCGATCAGTCACGCTTCGCCCTTTCGTGATCCCGCTTCCCGGTGTCAGTCGCAGCCCATCTGGCACCCGGGCGGAGTTGCTACTATGAGTTGTCCCATGTCAGCGAACAATCACGTCGCCGGAAGCCTCGGGATGCCGGGCATCCGCCTGTTTCTCGCGCCCCTGTTCCTCGTCTGCCTGGCCCTGGCCTGCGGTACCGGGAGGGAACCGGATCGGTTGCCGGCCGCACCGCCCGTAGAGACTCTGGAGATCTCGGTGACCGGCAGCCTTCCGCACGACACCGGGAGCTTCACTCAGGGACTCTTCTTCCTCGATGGACTGCTGTTCGAGAGCACCGGCAACTACGGTTCCTCCATGCTCCGGGTGCTCGACCACTCGACCGGAGAGCTGCTGCGTTCCGTCCGGCTCGACCCTTCCCTGTTCGGTGAGGGTTGCTGCCTTCACGGGGACACCATCTACCAGCTGACCTGGAAGGAGCACGTCGTGCTGCTCTACGATCCGGAGAGCCTCGAGAGGATCGGAGAGCTGGAGTACGAGACGGAGGGCTGGGGCATCTGCTCGGACGGTGAGAGCCTGATAATGAGCGACGGAACCAGCTACCTCTACTTCAGGGACCCGCGGACCTTCGCGCTCGCGGAGCGCGTGCAGGTGACCTGCGGCGGCCGGCCGCTCGAGTACATCAACGAGATGGAGTACGT
>JAFGKQ010000277.1 GCA_016928495.1 Candidatus Fermentibacterales bacterium | reverse complement strand
TCGCATGGCTCGACGATGAGCACCTGCATGGCGAGCTAAGGTCGGACTCGCCCCAGCAGCACCGGTTCCGTGTCGTCGAGGAGAACCACCGCTTCGAGAGTCATGGTGCCGAGTATTACCGCTGCAACGAGATCTGGAGGGAGTCTCTGGCCGCTGACGGAACCGTCCTTGGCAGGGAGCTGCTGCTCGAGAACAGGGCGCTGGTGATGTATGAGCCCTCCGAGAGCGATGCGGTTGTCCGCAGTTCGACTCGGGAGGGGGAGTGAGCTTCCCCGATCGCTCCCGCGGGGTCCCGGAAGAGGGAATCGGAGGCAGCGAGGCGGCTGGTTGGAAAGCGCGAGGAACACCCGGCTGCCGGTGCGTGAAACCTCAACACGCAAGTACTGTCTTGGCAACAACTTGGTTTTTGGCATCTCAGACCGGTCATTGACAGTCCTTCGACCAGTACCAAGATTAGATCAGCCCGATCGGAGGCGATGTCTGGATCGGTAGTGGACCTCGTGTAAGGAGGGTGTGCTATGCCCGCCAAGAAGAAGGGCGCAAGCACCAAGAAGACTCCTGCCAAGCCGGCTAAGACCGCCAAGAAGACCGGCAAGTAGCTAAGCAGCCACTACTGTCCAACCCCGCGCGGTGTTGGGGTTGATGCCTCCGGAGGTGGAATGAGATTCTAGCGAACCGGGCCGGCAAGACCGAGCCCTTGAGCTGGCGCCAGCTCTCCTCCGATCGGGCCTCACACCTTCTTTAGAGTTTTGCGAACACTATCGAGTCCGCAAGGTCGTTACCGGTATCCAGTCTGATCGTGTAGACCCCGGCAGGAAGTGATTTACCCGGCTCCGGAGGGAGCAGGGACCATTCAGGCCGGGAGGCTGGCTATGAGGCGCCCGGCGAAGTGGGTCGCGATGATCACGATCACGGCTATCGCGAGATGCTCGGCGATGACCCTGAGTGGGCCCTCGCCCTGTGATCGGGCTATCACGAAGCTCATGCCGGTGAGCACGGCCAGGCACCAGGCGGCGCTGACCAGCATCGCCGTGGAGAGGTCGAGCAGAAGCACGGGGACGAGGAAGGTCAGGGCAAGAAGGAGCTTCGACGCAAAGGCCGACAGGGTGCTGGCCCAGACCTGCCGGGTCGTGTGGCTCCGGTCGGACTCCTCGGAGATGTGGATCCCAAGGGCGTCGGAGAATGCGTCAGCTATCGCGATGGTGAGGATGCCTCCGATGACGGCGACGCGGGAATGGGTACCGGCGTGCAGGCCGACCATGAGGCCGGTCGTCGTGATCACGCCGGATGTCATGCCGAAGGCCATGCCGGTCCTGAGGGAGTCTCTCATCCTGTCTCGCGGTTCCCTTCCCAGTCTCGCGTGCCCGATTATAGCCAACTCCCGCCGACGCCGCCCGGCCTGGCCTCCCGGCGTTAGTACTCCCTTAACATTTGCTATCCATACTGGTGTCGCGTATCATCCGCATGCAGGCGTTCCACAGTCCTACCACGGGAGGGTAAAGATGGTGAGCAGCAAGGGGAGCCTGGTCGATCTCATCGCTCTGGTGCTCGTGATCATCGGTGCGATCAACTGGGGCCTGATGGGCATACTCGAGAAGGACCTGATCATGGGGATCATCGGCCTGGGTTGGGGCATTGCCAGGGTCGTCTACATCGTCGTCGGTGTGGCCGGCATCTGGAGCCTGATCACCGTGCTGCCCAGACTGGGCAAGAGCTAGCTCTCTCCATATCCCCGAGGATGGGGCGCAGCTCGTGCTGCGCCCCTTTCCTGTTGCCGCAGGGGAGGAAGCAGGGTGACACCCCGAGTGTTGACAGCTATATCACCGAGACATATATATCTGATTAGAATAGAAAGGTCAGATGTATAGCGAAAGTAGTAGCAGGGTCGGGCCATGAAGGGGGGCCGGAAATGATCAGGGCGACTACTCCTCTTGCCTCTCTGTTCGTGTTCGTGATGCCTCTACTGGCCTCTCCCGGCAGTCCTCCCCCCGAGTCAGCTCTCTACGAGATAGCGGACGGCGAAGTGGTCTCCATCGAGAACATCAACGGGGACATCTTCGTGGAAGCGTGGGGGGAGCCGCGGGTGAGGGTGGACTATGACTTCTCCGGGGACCCGGAGTCCTCCGGAATCTCCATCCTGGTCGACACCTCTGACGGAGTGTCCTACAGCGTCGAGCCCGACGAGCCGGTCCTGGGCTTCCTGGAGAGCGTCGATTTCAGCGTCTCCGTGCCCTCCGACATCGAGGTGGGCATCCGGCTGAGCGCTGTCTCTGGCGACATCGTGCTCGAGGGCTGCAATGGAAGCGCGGAGCTCAACACCGTCAGCGGGGACATAGTCGCGGATGGGTTCGATGGGGTGCTCGAGGCGAATGCCGTCAGCGGAGTCCTGGCCCTGAGCGGCTGCAACAGGATCTGCTGCGCTGCCGTAGTCAGTGGCGACATGAACGTGGATCTCTCGGGCATCACTTCGGACTGCGAGCTCAACGCCGTTGACGGAGATCTGATCATCCTCTTCGACCCCGAGAGGTCCCGGGTTGTCATCAGCACCATCTCGGGCGATGTAGACGGTGGCCCCCACGCGATAAGGATCGAGGAGAGCGTGGCTGGCCTGTCGGCCTTCGCCGGCTCGGGGTCATGGACGATCGAGGTCTCGACGATCTCCGGCGATGTAGAGCTGAGATGACCGGCAGGCTTCCGAGCATCCCACCCAGATAGCTCCAGCCCCTGGAGCCTCCCGGGTAGCACCGGGAATCCGGGCCCGTGTCCTTGCGGATGCGGGCCCGGACTCGTACAGGGGAGCCATCACCGGTCCTGCCTCAGGGGCAGCCGCCAATCCTCCGCCTCATCTCGACGAACCTCCGGACCGGCGGGGTCTCGAGTATGCTGTCCCTGTAGATGTTGCTCCGGATGGACGACAGCGCGTCCGAGAGGGCTCTGTCGGCGTTGTCGAGGACCAGGCCCGCTTCCTCGACACGGCCCTGCTCCACCAGGCAGCAGGCGAGGTAGTAGCTGTTCTCCACGAGACTCGTAGCGTCGGCAGCGGGGTCGGTTTCCATTGCCTGTCTGAAGAGCGATTCGGCAGCCCGCAGCCTTGTGTGCCTGTCACGTTCTCCATCCTCTTCGAAGAGCTCACTCATGCCCCGGAGGGTCAGCAGAGCGGCTCCCAGTCCCGGTCCCATGTGAACGACCGCGGTGTCCTGCTCGACCAGGCCGATGACATCGCGTGCCTCGCCGAATCTCCGCATGTTCATCAGCATGGCTGCTAGGTTCAGTCTGGAGACGAGCAGCATTCTTGCCAGGCCAAGCCCGGAAGCCGCCTCGATGGCCGAGTCG
>JAFGKQ010000276.1 GCA_016928495.1 Candidatus Fermentibacterales bacterium | reverse complement strand
GGCCTGGTGGTCTTCGACGCAGCCTGCGTGCCTGAGGGCACCTTCGTGGACCCTACGGTACCCCCCAGCGAAGCCGTCGCTCAGTCGGAGAGGTACGCCAGGAGGCTGGCGGGCGGGGCGGGCCGCGGCCTGGAGAAGCGGTGGCAGTACTTCGTGCTCGTGGACCGCAGGTGCTCCCTGATCTACTACCCGATCTGGGTCGTGGCATTCATCTACGGGGGCAGGAGCTACCAGATAGTGCTGGACGGGGTCACCGGGAAGGTCCTGAGAGGCCGGCTTCCCGGCAGGACGGGGGGCAGACGGCTTCTGGCAGGCAGCGCGGCCGCGCTGTGGGCCGCGTCGATCCCGCTCGTGGTCGAGGCACTGGTGTCCGTCGTGTCCCCCTTCCGAGCGAGCACAGACGTGCCGACGAACTGCCTGGGCGTTGTCCTGGCCCTTTTCGCCGGCGCAGCCGTGGTGACCGGACGTCTTTTCTCGGCGATGGACGAGTTGCACTCCGTTTCCGGGGACGAGTGGAGGCTGTGAGGGCCCATGGTGGTTGAGGGCAGCCAGGTGGTCCTTCTCAGGTGCTCCGCATGCGGCCACGAGCTCTCCGGACTGGGGAACGACCGCATCTTCCTGTGCGCGTCGTGCGGCAGAGCATGGGTCCTCGAGGATTCCTCCCCCGTGAGGGTTCCCGTGAGGTTCCCGGATCCCGACTGGGTGCGCGAGGTTTCGAAGGGCTCCGGCGACCCACTCATCCACATGCCCTTCTGGAGGATAGGGTCGAGGATCTCGATACCCGAGAGGATCGTCAGGCCTGACCTCTCGAGCAGCCGGACCAGCCTGGACACGGATCGAGAGGAGCCTGGCCTCGTGAGGACCCAGGTCCCCGACCGTGCTCAGGACCTGCTCTTCCCTGCATTCTCCTGCACCAGGTCGCTCTCTGTCGGAGTGGAGCTGTCAATCCGCCCGTGCGTCCCCCCTGCTCTCGAGGACAGCCCTGACCGTCTGCCCTCGCTGGTAGGAGGGACCGTCGGCCCGGGTGATGCGAGGAGACTCGCCGAGGCCGTTGCCGTCGGGATAGAGATGTCGAGGGACGACTTCCTTGCCCGCATGGACCTGAGGCTGGAGGTCCTGGAACAGGAGCTGCTCGCCATGCCGTGCCTCGCCGAGGCCAGAGGACTCAGGGTCGCAGGAGCGGGGATACTCATCCACTGGCGCAATCTCGAGGACTGCCGGGACATCCTGGCCTTCCATGGCCTGGAGCCGCTTGCGGACAGCCGTAGCGATGCCATTCTTGACCACGGATCGGGGCTTCTCTAGAGTACGCCGGAAGGGCCCGATGATTACTCTCACGCCGAGGAGTCGTGATGTCAGGCCATAACAAGTGGAGCACCATCAAGCACAAGAAGGGCAGGGCCGACGCAGCCAGAGGGCAGATATTCAGCAGACTCGTGAAGGAGATAACGGTAGCCGCCCGGGAGGGGGGTGGCGACCCGGAGATGAACGCCCGTCTGCGTACCGCGATAGACGCCGCCAAGTCGCACAACATGCCGGCCCAGAACATAGACCGGGCCATCAAGCGGGGTACCGGGGAGATCGCCGGTGTGAGCTACGAGGAGATCAAGTACGAGGCCTACGGCCCGGGGGGCGTGGCCATCCTGGTGGAGGTGCTCACCGACAACCGCAACAGGGCCGCAGCGGAGATCCGTCACCTGCTCAGCAAGCACAACAGCCATCTGGGCACGCCGAACAGCGTAGCCTACATCTTCAAAGCTGTCGGAGAGATCAGGGTGGATGGCTCCGACAGCGATGAGGATGCCCTGCTGGAGATGGCCCTGGATGCCGGGGCGGACGACGTGGAGGCCGAGGGGGACGGCAGTTTCCTGATAACGACCTCGGTGGGATCGCTCTATTCGATCAGGGACGCCCTGGAGTCGGCAGGCATCCCGATAGAGAGCGCTGAGAGGACCATGTCTCCCGAGACCACCGTCATACCCGACGGGAGGCAGGCGGACCTGGCGCTGCGTCTCCTGGAGGCCCTCGAGGAGAACGAGGACGTCCAGGCCGTTCACACCAACCTCCAGATGCCGGACTAGAGGACTTGCGGGAGCCGGGCCACGGAGCGATCTACCTCGGGCTGGACCCCGGGCTGAACACCACGGGCTACGGTCTGGTCTCGATCGGGCCGGGGAGCCCCGTTCGTCTCGTGGATGCGGGCACCATACGCACCAGCGCCTCCGACGGCCTCTCGAAGAGGCTCATGGAGCTCCACGAGGGCGCACGGGAGCTGGTAAGGGGCTACGAGCCGGTTGCCATAGGGATCGAGAAGGTTTACTCTCACTACAGGCATCCCGCCACCGCGATCGTCATGGCGCACGCCCGCGGAGTGCTGTGCCTGGTGGCTGCACTCGAGGGAGTCCCTCTCGTGGAGCTCCCCTCCACCAGGATCAAGAAGCTTCTGACCGGGAACGGAAGGGCGAGCAAGGCTCAGGTGAACGGGATGGTCCGCCGCATGCTGGGCGTGAGGGAGGAGATAAGCCCCGACGACGTGAGCGATGCGCTGGCCGCAGCGATCGCCATGATCGAGGAGGAAGAGAATGCTCGAAGGGCTTGCCGGCAGGGTCACTGAGGTCGGGGACTGCTCCTTCACCATGCAGATCGGCGGGATGAGCCTCCAGATCCTCGCGCCAGCCTTCTTCGCGCGCACCATCAGGCCCGGGACGAGCATCGAGGTCCGCACCTACTTCGTCCTCCAACAGGAAGGCAACAGGGTTACGCCGGTCGTGGCGGGCTTCGAGAGCGACGAGGACAGGGCCTTCTTCCTCAGGTTCATCTCCGTGTCGGGAGTGGGGACACGGGCCGCGATCAGGGCGCTGGTCAGGCCCTGTGCCGAGGTGGCCACTGCCATAGCTGCCGGTGACGTCGACTTCCTCACCGGGCTTCCGGGCATAGGCGCGGCCAGGGCCAGAAAGATCATAGCCAGCCTGCAGGAGGAGCTGAAGCGGGACTATCCCTCGCTTCCGGCTTCCGGCGGTGCGGAGTCCGGGAGCTACTCGGAGGCCGTCTGCGTGCTGGTTCAGCTCGGTGTCCCCAGGAGCGAGGCCTGTTCCCTCGTATCCGCCGCAATCGAGGAGCTCGGCTGCGAAGCTGCCTCCTCCGTGCTGGTCAAGCGGGCCATGCAGTCCAGGAGCAGGCGCTGATGCGCGAGACGATCCTGTCCGGAAGGCCGGTCGACGGCGAGGAGTCCGTTCTCTCCTCCCTCAGGCCGGAGAGGCTCTCCGAGTTCATCGGACAGGAGAGGATACTCGAGAACCTGTCCATAGCGATTCAGGCTGCCCTCGAACGCGGGGAGCCGCTCGAGCACATACTCCTGCACGGTCCCCCCGGCCTCGGGAAGACCACTCTCGCCCACGTGGTGGCTCACGAGATGTCCAGCGATATCGTGACCAGCTCGGGCCCCTCGATCGACCGCGCGGCGGACCTCGTGGGAATCCTCACCAACCTCAACCCCGGCGACATACTGTTCATCGACGAGATCCACAGGTTGCCAAGGGTGGTGGAGGAGTACCTCTACCCTGCCATCGAGGACTTCTCGATAGACTTCGTCCTGGACCCCGGGCCCCACGCGAGGACCGTCAGGCTCGACCTGGCCAGGTTCACCATGATGGGCGCCACGACCAGGGCCGGCCTTATCACCGGGCCTCTCAGGGACCGGTTCGGGATGTCGTTCCACTTCGACTTCTACACCCCGGTGGAGCTGTCATCCGTCGTCACCAGGTCGGCCGGGATACTCGGGATAGAGATCACTGCAGAAGCATCCGCCGCCATAGCCTGCAGGTCCCGGGGAACGCCGAGGATAGCGAACAGGCTCCTCAAGCGCGTCAGGGACTTCGCCCAGGTCTCGCGCAGCGGCCTGGTCGACGATCAGGTCGCCATAGAGGCCATGGACCTCCACGGCGTTGACGAGGAGGGTCTCGATACCCTCGACAGGAAGTTCCTCAGGGTGGTGATCGAGCAGTACCAGGGAGGGCCCGTCGGCATATCGGC
>JAFGKQ010000275.1 GCA_016928495.1 Candidatus Fermentibacterales bacterium | reverse complement strand
GGCCTGAAGGTCTACCCGCTGGAGGTCGAGCTGGCGCTCTTGCTTCACCCTGACGTAGCCGAGGCCTGCGTCGTCGGGGCCGTTCACCCCGGCAGGGGAGAGGTCCCCGCCGCCTACCTGATACCCAGGGCGGGCGAGGTTCTGTCGGCGGCAAGGCTCAGGCAGTTCCTCAGGCCCATCCTGGCGGATCACAAGATCCCGCGGGTCTTCCATTTCGTGTCGGCGCTGCCGCGGACCCCCAGCGGCAAGATCGACCGGAGGGCGGTAGGCAAGGAAGAGGCCCTGCCGGACTACAAGGGCGAGGTACTCCGTACCGACGTGGAGCTGATCAGGATACTCAACCACAGGGCGGAGCTGATGGACGCCCTCGAGGGAGGGTTCGACCCGGCCTGGGTCCAGAGCCAGGTGGAGAACGCCGTCGGGCACAATCCCGGTCCGGCGGCCGACAGCATAGTCGAGGAGATAGTGAGGCACATCATCAGCACGCTGGGGAAGAGGTAGGCCGGGAGGTGGAAGTGCGGAGCGTCAGGGTCGGCCCGGAGGTCTTCGGCGGGTCGGACCCCGTGATCGTGGCGGGGCCATGCTCGGTGGAGAACCGCGACATGCTGCATCAGACCGCCATGGTCCTCTCCTCCCTGGGCATCCGTCTCCTCCGCGGAGGGGCCTACAAGCCGAGGACCTCTCCCTATACCTTCCAGGGACTGGGCAGGGAGGGGCTCGAGATCCTCAGAGCGGTTGCCGACGAGTTCGGGCTGTCCGTGGTTAGCGAGATCATGGCGGTCGAGCAGATAGCGTCCTCTCTGGAGTTCGTCGACATGATCCAGGTCGGCGCGAGGAACATGCACAACTTCCCCCTGCTCTCGGCCCTGGGCCGCACCGACAGGCCGATACTGCTAAAGCGGGGGTTCATGGCCACCGTGGAGGAGTGGCTTCTCGCTGCCGAATACGTAGTCAAGGAGGGCAACGAGCGCGTTGTGCTGTGTGAGCGCGGCATACGCACCTTCGAGCCCTGGACCAGGAACACGCTCGACGTCTCGGCCATACCCCTGGCCCGGAACCTCGGCGGATACCCGGTGATCGTGGACCCGTGCCATGCCTCGGGAAGACGCGACCTGATAGAGCCGCTCGCTCTTGCCGGGCTGGCGGCCGGCGCCGACGGAGTGATGATCGAGGTCCATCCGGACCCCGACAGGGCCCTTTCGGACGGGGGGCAATCGGTAGCCCTGGGCGAGTTCGGAGAGCTGGTTGCGAGGATAAGGTCCCTCGGTGCGAGGAGGAATCCGACGTCAGGTCACTGATGTCTCGTCATGTGAAGCGGAAGGAGTGGTGAATTGCATCTGGGCATCCTGACCGGAGGCGGAGACGCCCCGGGACTGAACGCCGTTATCCGCGCCGTGGTCGTGAGGGGTCTCGTGGGCGGGCACAGGACCACAGGCTTCCTGAGAGGCTGGAAGGGCGTCCTGGAGAACCAGACGATCGAGCTCGACAGAGAGAGTGTCAGGGACCTCCAGCGGCAGGGCGGGACCATATTGCTCTCGTCTCGCACCAATCCCCGCAAGGTCGAGGGCGGTCTCGAGAAGGTCAGGGACAACCTGGAGAAGGCCGGCATAGAGTGCCTCGTTGCCGTGGGCGGAGAGGACACGCTGGGAGTGGCCAGGACGCTTTCGGGAATGGGCGTGTCGGTGCTGGGCGTGCCCAAGACGATAGACAACGATCTGAGCGCTACGGACTACACCTTCGGCTTCGACTCGGCGATCAACTTCGTGATGGAGGCCCTCGACAAGCTGCACACGACTGCAAGGAGCCACGAGCGCATCATGGTGGTCGAGGTGATGGGCAGGCATGCCGGGTGGATGACTCTGCACGGCGGCATAGCGGGCGGGGCTCACGTGATACTCATCCCCGAGGTGGAGTTCGATACTGACGAGGTCTGCGACTTCCTGAAGAAGAGGTTCGAGGCTGGCCGCAGGTACGCCATAGTCGCCGTGGCCGAGGGCGCCATGGATCCCGGGATCGCCAGGCACGTCATGCACAGCTCCGAGAAGGACGCCTACGGCCACGTTCAGCTCGGCACCGGGATCGGCATCGCCGAGGCCCTTGCCGGCGAGATCAAGGACAGGACCGGACTCGAGACCAGGCACGTGATACTGGGCCACCTGCAGAGGGGCGGCCCGCCCACCGCGTTCGACAGGGTCCTGGGGACCATGCTGGGAGTGAAGGTCGTCGAGATGGCCGAGCAGGGCCTCTCCGGGAAGATGGCCGCGCTGAGGGGCGGAGAGGTCGTCCCGGTGGACCTCGAGGAGGCAGTCGGCAAGCTGAAGACGGTTCCTGCGCAGAGATACGATCAGGCAAGGCTGTTCTTCGACTGACCCGCTACGGGGTCGGCACCCACTCGAAAGGATCGGAATGGCTCTTCGTGTAGGCATCAACGGGTTCGGGCGGATCGGGAGGCTGGTCTTCCGGCATTCCCTCCGCAGCGAGAGAGTGGACATCGTCGCCGTGAACGACATCACTGACGCGGAGACCCTGGCCCATCTGCTCCGCTACGACTCGGTCCACGGGAAGTTCCGGGGCGACGTGGTGGTCACGGGTGACTCCATAAGCGCAGGCGGGGAGAGCTTCAGAGTGCTCGCCGAGAAGGACCCGAAGAGCCTGCCCTGGAAGCAGCTCGGAGTGGATGTCGTCATCGAGGCCACCGGTCTCTTCCGCTCGAGGGAGAAGGCCGCATGGCACCTCGAGGCGGGAGCCTCCAGGGTCCTGATCAGTGCACCCACCAAGGGCAAGCCGCTCGCCGACCTGAGCATAGTCATGGGAGTGAACCACGAGCTCTACGATCCCTCGTCCCATGTCGTCATGGACACTGCGAGCTGCACGACCAACTGCCTCGCGCCGGTTGCGAAGGTGCTCAACGACAGCTTCGGGATCGTCTTGGGCATAATGACCACCATACACGCCTACACGAACGACCAGCGGATACTGGACCTTCCCCACAAGGACAGGCGCAGGGCGAGGGCGGCCGCGGTCAACATCATCCCCACCACCACCGGGGCGGCGACGGCAGTGGGCAGGGTGATACCCGAGCTGAACGGCAAGCTCGACGGAATTGCCGTTC
>JAFGKQ010000274.1 GCA_016928495.1 Candidatus Fermentibacterales bacterium | reverse complement strand
GAAGTTCGGTCTGTACAGCAACGACGAGCCCGTGTTCGAGACCTCGGTCGTGCATGCCCCGGAGGATCTGGCCTCCTTCGGGTCGACCTTCGCTCAGCTCGACTACAGGAAGAGCCTCGTCCTGGAAGCCCTCTCGGAGCGGCAGGTCGAGCTCTCCGCTCTGGCCGCGACTGTGGGACGCGGAGGCACCTTCAAGTCCCTCGAGAGCGGGACCTACGAGGTGAACGACAAGCTGCTCGATGACATCCGGGAGGGATCCACGCTGCAGGCCGACCACCCCTCCAACCTCGGCGCTCCTCTGGCCTGGTCCATTGCAGGGCCCCTGGGCATACCGAGCTACTTCGTGGACCCGGTCTGCGTCGACGAGATGATCGATGAGGCCAGGCTCTCCGGGCACCCTCTCCTGCCGAGGCTGAGCCTCAGCCATGCGCTGAACATACGGATGGTCGCCTACAAGCTTGCCTCCAAGCTCGGAAGGCCCCTGCCGGAGCTGAACCTGATCGTGCTGCACCTCGGCAGCGGAGTCTCCGTGAACGCCATCAGGGCAGGCAGGATGATAGACACGAACAACGCGAACGACGGTGGACCTTTCAGCGCGCAGCGCGTCGGCTCCCTACCCACGACCGGGCTGGTCAGGCTCTGCACGTCCGGGGAGCACACCCATGCCGACCTGAAGAAGATGCTGCTCAAGAAGGGCGGCCTCATGGCCTACCTGGGAACGGATGATGCTGCGGAGGCCCTGCGCAGAGCGCAGGAAGAGGGAGACCTGAAGGCAGATCTCGTCATGCGGGCGATGGTCTACCAGTTCGCAAAGGAGGCCGGAGGCATGGCTGCGGCGCTGAAGGGGAAGGTGGACGCCATCGCGGTGACCGGAGGGATGGCCTACAACGACTGGATAGTCGAACGACTGGATGACAGCCTCTCCTTCATAGCCCCGGTGCATGCGTTCCCCGGTGAGTGCGAGCTGGAGGCTCTGGTGAGGGGTGTTCTCCGGGTGATGGACGGGCTGGAGCAGCCCGGAGTCTATTCCTGAGCGCTGAAGGGACCTGCGGATGGACAGAGCAAAACGCATTCCCGAATCCGGAGTCGAGTTCCTGTCGGGAAACGAGGCGGTGGCGCGCGGCGCCTGGGAGTACGGAGTGCATTTCGCCTCCGCCTACCCGGGCACGCCCTCGACCGAGATACTCGAGGCCATCGGAGAGAGCTACCCGGAGATCGGCAGCCAGTGGGCGCCGAACGAGAAGGTGGCCCTGGAAACCGTCGCCGGGGCGTCGTTCGGGGGCGCCAGGGCCCTTACCGCCATGAAGCACGTCGGGCTCAACGTAGCGGCGGACCCCCTGTTCACTCTCAGCTACATCGGCGCCACGGGGGGCGTTGTGATAGTGTCCGCCGATGATCCCGGGATGCACTCGTCGCAGAACGAGCAGGACAACAGGAACATCGCCAGGGCCGCCAAGGTGCCGATGCTCGAGCCGGCTGACAGCAACGAGGCGAAGCTGATGGTGGGGGAGGCTCTGGAGATCTCGGAGCGCTTCGACGCCCCTGTCATGCTGAGGCTCACGACTCGGATCAGCCACTCCAAGAGCCTTGTGGAGCTGGGTCCCCGCAGAGCCGTCGAGGTCAAGGGCTACGAGAGGAACATCCAGAAGAGGGTTCCTATTCCGGCTCATGCAAGGAAGCTCCACTCCAGGGTGGAGAAGAGGATGCTCGAGCTCGAGGAATACGGCGACGGCTCTCCCTTCAACAGGATCGAGAAGGGAGACCCATCGCTCGGCATCGTCACAAGCGGGATATCCTACCAGTACGTGAAGGAGGTTCTCCCCTCAGCCAGCGTTCTGAAGCTCGGCATGACCAATCCGCTGCCCTGGAAGCTGATCGAGCGGTTCATCGAGAGCGTCGAGAAGCTGGTCGTGGTCGAGGAAGGGGATCCCTACCTGCAGGAGCAGATAAGGGCCAGGTTCCTGATTCCCGTGGAGGGCAAGGAGCGCATACCGATCGAGGGCGAGCTGGAGCCCGGCATCGTGAGGAGGGGGCTCGGAGAAGGCGATCCGGCACAGACCCCCTTCGTCAGGGCGGAGGTCCCTGCGCGGCCCCCCGCTCTCTGCCCCGGCTGCCCGCACAGAGGCGCTTTCTACGCCCTCAGCAAGATAAAGGCCAGCTCCACCGGAGACATCGGGTGCTACACGCTTGGACTGATGCCGCCTCACGAGGCCCTGGAGACCGTGATCTGCATGGGCGGGGCGGTCACGGTCCTCAACGGGCTGGAGAAGGCTGTGGGCCGGGAGGCAACCGGCAAGCTGGTCGCCGCCATAGGCGACTCGACCTTCATACACTCGGGCATCACCGGCCTCATAGACATGGTCTACAACGGCGGGACCGGGACCGTGATGATCATGGACAACGGCATCACGGCTATGACGGGAGGGCAGCAGCATCCCGCCACGGGGTTCGACCTTCGGGGCGAGCCAGCGCCCAGGGTCGATTTCGAGCAACTCTGCAGAGCTTGCGGCGTGAAGCATGTTCGAACCGTGGACCCACACGACCTGCAGGAGATGGAGAAGGCCCTCAGGGAGGAGCTGTCGAGGGAAGAGCCCTCGGTGATAATCACCCGCAGGCCGTGCATAATGATCGGGAAACCGTCCGGCAGGGCCGTGGCCCGGCTCGATCCGGAGAAGTGCGTGAGCTGCAGGGCATGCATGCGGGTGGGATGTCCGGCTATCAGCTTCGTTGACGAGAAGCCCGAGATAAGCGGGCTCCTCTGCTATCCCGACTGCAATCTGTGCGTGCAGGTGTGCCCGACCGGGGCGCTCAGCAAGGACATGGAGGGTGCCCGATGAAGACGGCCGCCGAGGTGACCAACGTTCTGATCTGCGGCACCGGCGGTCAGGGCATCCTTCTCGCGAGCGAGGTGCTCAGCGGGGCGGCGCGGGCGTCGGGGATGGACATCAAGAAGAGCGAGGTCCATGGAATGGCCCAGCGCGGCGGAAGCGTGACCAGCCATGTCCGGTTCGGCAGCAGGGTCTTCAGCCCCCTCATAGAGGAAGGGACCGCCGATGTCGTTCTGGGCATGGAGCAGATGGAGGGGCTCCGCTGGCTGCACTACATGCGGGTGGACGGAACGCTTCTGATCCCGGACATCAGGATCAACCCGGTGACCGTCAACATCGGGGCCGCCCGGTATCCGGACGTCGAGGCCGGGCTGGCCTCGCGCAACGCCCCCTACCGGGTGATCCCGGCCCTCGCCATAGCGCGCGAGCTGGGTAACACAAGAGTAGTGAACCTGGTGATGCTGGGCGCAGCATCGACGCTGATGCCGATGATCGGCGAGCAGAGCTGGATGACTGCGATAGAGCGCAGGGTACCGGCAAAGGCGCTGGGGGTCAACATGGAGGCTTTCGAGAGGGGCAAGGCCTGCCTCTAGGCCTGTGCCTGGCCTGACCTGTATGCTTCGAGGGGATCCGGGGGAAGCCCCTTGGTCTCTCTGTAGCGCCTGACTATGGGGCGGACGTCGGTCATGAAGGCGTCGCGCATGATCCTGGACGCCATCGCCGGGTCAGGCTTGTTCTGAGCCTTCTCGAGCTCCTCGAGATCTACCAGGAGCGCACGCGCGAGCGCCAGCTCGACGTTCTCCACCGCCTGCAGGTTCACCTCCAGCACGTCCCCCACCATCGCGTTGACCGCGACGGAGAAGGGCATTCCGGATAGCTTCATGTGCCCGGCCCGCTCGAGTTGCAGGCAGCACAGGAAGACCCGGAACAGCGTGTCCGAGTTGATGCTGCCCGCCGGCAGGCCCCCTCCCATGAGCACGGAGTCCGCCAGGCGTACCCTGCCGGCCATTCCCGACCTCACGGCCGTCACCAGACTGCTCTCGAAGCTGGATCCCGGAAGCAGGCTCTCCAGGTCGAGAGAGACCCTGAAGAGAGGATCGGTCTCCCTGCACAACCAGGATGCCGTTCCCCAGTCGGGCACCGCGGAGGCATAGAAGGAGGGATCGAAGGGGCGGTACTCCAAAAGCAGGGACTCGCTCTTGCGGAGCTTGAAGCTGACCTGCCGGAGACCGTTCAGGATCCTGTCGAGCATGTCCACGAGGTTCTTCTCGCCCGGCGAGTCGGCGCCGTCCGGCACGCATAGCACTATCTGCCGGCACTTGAGGACCCGCATCATGCCCAGGCACGTGTCTACGAAGTTGATGGAGGCCACTCTCACGTCCGAGTAGGGAGAGGTCAGGCTGCCGAAAGCGAGCCTGTGGTCCAGATGGCTCCCTGGCCTGGGCATCAGCAGATCCGGATAGGCTGCGGAGACCGTGAGGCCGTTGTCCCGCACGGCCTGGGCGAGGACCTCGAGCCTCTTCTTGTCCTTGGCGTCAGCCGGGAAATGCACCGAGACCCTGCCGCACCTTCCCGTCAGGCGATGCAGCTGCCCCGCCAGCCGGAGGCGGTCTCTGGCCTCCACGGGATCGGAGCTCGAGGAGAACTCCGCCAGACGGCTCCTGCCTCTGCGGAAGGACAGGCTGGAGGTCTCCAGGCGGAGCTCATCCAGTCTCTCATGCACTTTCAACAAGGGCCCTCACCGCCTCATTCCCGCACGGGAGCTCAGAGCCCGAGCTCGTCCGATATCTCCTTCATGGCTTCCAGCGAGATGGCCACGAAGTCCTCGAGGCTGTAGCCAGCCTTCTCGCACTCTCGTATGCAGTCCCTGGATACCGACCTCGCGAACCCCGACTTGCCCATCTTCCGGATCACCGAAGCCGGCTCGACCCCCGAGAGCTTCCTGTCTGACTGAACGAGGGCGGTGGCCGTGATGAGCCCGGTCAGGTTCTCGCTGGCAGCGAGAAGATGGTCAAAAACCGTGCTCCTAGCAAATCCGTTGTTCTCGGCGTTGTGTGACCTGATGGCCCGAATGGCTTCGTCGGGGAGCAGACCCTCGAGCATGCCGGCAGTCTCCACTCCGTGCCTCGAGAAGTCGTTCTCGGTCTTCTCGTAGTCCAGATCGTGCAGAAGGCCGGTCATCGCCCAGACCTCTTCTTCCCCCGGCCTTTCCTGATCCAGGGCGAGCTTCCTCATTATGGCCTCGGTGGCGAGACAGTGCTTGATGAGGTTGGTATTCGAGATGCACTCGGACAGCCAGGTCAGGGCTCTCTCACGGGTGATGCCACAGCCGGCCATTGAAACTCCCTTCCACGTGCAACAGGCTGTTGTTGCGGGTGTCCTCGATCAGCGCGTAGGCGGCTCCGACCGCAGCGACGACATCCGTGGGGATCAGCGATCGCCTGGAGGTGCGGGAAACCGCTATGTCGGCAGCGAGGCCATGCAGGTAGGCCCCGAGAGCTGCCGCGTCGCCGGCGTCCATCCCCTGGCCCAGCAGGGAGACAATCATCCCCGTGAGGACATCCCCGCTTCCGCCGGTCGCCAGCCCGTTGTTCCCAGAGGGTATCAGGATCCTGCCTCCCGAAGGGTGGAACACCGCGGAGGGCCTTCCCTTGAGGACGACGACCGATCCCGTGCCCTCCGCGAGTCTTGAAGCGGCTTCCCAGCGCGTTTTCAGCCCCTTGCTGTCCTCTCCGGTCAGGCGTCGGAGCTCTCCGGGGTGTGGGGTGAGGATGAGCGGGCTTCCGTAGCCGGAGAGCAGGCCAAGATCGCCAGACAGGCTGTTGAGCGCGTCGGCGTCGAGGACGAGGGGCAGTGACCAGTTCGTCAGTATGTGCCTCATGACCTTCCTGGTGGAGACGCTGTCCCCCATGCCCGGGCCGATAGCGGCGCAGGTGAACGACTCGGGATCGGGCATCGAGGTGACGTCGCCCGGGAGGAAGTAGCTGAACAGGGCTTCGGGAATCCGTCCGGCCACCGCGGGCGCAGCGGGAAGGGGGACGCAGAGCTCTACGAGCCCCGCCCCTGCTCTGAGCGCACCCATAGTCATGAGCATCGGGGCTCCGGGCATCTCCTCGCATCCGCCGAGCAGGAGCACGCGGCCGAAGATGCCCTTGTGAGCGTCTACGGGCCTTCTGGGCAGCAGACCCCTCGCAAGGTCGACATCCATGACCAGCCTGTCGGCGTTCGAGGGAGGAGCGATGCCGATGTCGGCGAGTATCAGCGTCCCGACGAGGGCGCATCCGGGAGGCAGCAGAAGCCCTATCTTCGGGCAGGCCAGGGTGACGGTAACGTCCGCCCTTACAGCGCCGGGGTCGGCATCGCCTGTCTCCCCGTTGAGCCCTGAGGGAGTGTCCACCGCCAGGACGGGACACCTGCGACCCCTCATGACGCCGGCCGCCTCGGCTGCGTCGTCCCTCAGGTAGCCGCGGAAGCCGGTGCCGAGGAGCGCGTCGACCATGAGCGCCGGGGGAGCTCCCGGGAGCGGACGGTGGTCGGACTGGTAGGACAGCTCTCCCCCGAGGTCCTCGAAGCGCCTCCTGTTCTGCTCCGACTCCTCGGGGAGCTGCCTGTCCCTGTCGAAGGCGGCTATCACCCTGACTCCGAACCCCCGCTCCAGCAGCAGTCGCGCGACCACGAAGCCATCTCCGCCATTGTTGCCCGGACCCGCCCATACCTCCACGGGACCCTCGCCGGGGCGGATCATCCTGGCGGCCACTGCTGCGATTGCCTCGCCCGCGCGCTCCATGAGCACCTCGCCCGGGACACCCTTGGCGATGGTCACCCTGTCCAGCCCCGCCATCTCCGACGGGGTGACCCAATAGCTCACGATTCGCCTCCGGGCGAGCCGATGGTGACCAGGGCAACCGACAGGTCGGAGGTCCGGGACACCGACACGCTGACTCGCCTTCCCGCAAGCAGCTCCGCCGCTCGGCCCGACACCCTCAGCGAAGGGGGGCCATGCTGCTGCTCGACAAGCTCGATCTCCCGCCAGCGCATGCCGTTGGACAGGCCGGTGCCCAGCGCCTTCAGGAAAGCCTCCTTGGCTGCGAAGTTCGCCGCGAGCCGAGACGCCGGAAGACCCGCGGCCCACTGCCTCTCTGTCTCCGTGAACAGCCGCTCGAGCAAGCCCGGACCCAGCCTCTCGGCCGTGGAGTCGAAGCGGTCGTTCTCGATGATGTCTATACCCGCTGCAGCGCTCAAGACGGGAAGCACCTCTCTTCCTTCCGCCGGAGCCGAACCTGACCGGGGAGGGGTTTCAAAGATAACGCAG
>JAFGKQ010000273.1 GCA_016928495.1 Candidatus Fermentibacterales bacterium | reverse complement strand
CGTCGACCCGGGTGACATTGCCGTGGCTCTCGCCGCGGGAGCTGCAGGTGCGGTATCGCTTGCGACCGGGGCACCAACAGCCCTCATAGGCGTCATGGTCGCCGTTGCCCTGCTGCCGCCTCTGGCAACCTTCGGGATGCTCCTCGGAGCCGGGCTGGCGGTGCCTGCGAGGGGCGCGCTGCTGCTGCTGCTCGTGAACCTGATCTGCATCAACCTCTCCGGTGTCGTGACATTCATGGCTGCCGGGGTCAGACCCGGTCGATGGTACGAGCAGAAGCGCGCCAGCAGGGCCAGGAAGATCTCCGTGGCTATCTGGCTGACCCTGCTTGCCCTCCTCGTGCTTGCCATAACGAGTCAGGAGTAGGCCGGGCGCTCTTGCCCCTCAGCCCGTCCGGAGAGAGTCTCAGGCGGGGTCGCTTCTGCCCGGCACTCCCATAAGGGCCAGGTGGGCCGCCCTGAACCACCTGGGCGTCCTCCTGATGATCTCGCCCGCAAGCTCGTCCTTCCGGAGCCTCCCGTTGATGAAGGACCTTGCCTCCCTCCTGGGATCGCGCCCCTCTTCCCGGAAGGGCCTGTAGAAGCGTATGGCCTCGGTCGGCTCGGGGAAGCTGCCCGCCTCGATGCCGAACTCATCGGCCCTGTCGATGAGCTCGCTTCTGGCCGGAAGGTTGAACACCGAGAGGTTCAGGAAATCCACGCTCTCGTGGTGGGCCCTTATGAGGGCCAGAGTCCTTTCCCTGTCCTCGTCCGTCTCCCGCGGGAGACCGAAGAGCAGGTAGGCATAAGTACGTATTCCCGCTCCCGCGATCGAGTCCAGGGCCCTCCCGGAGACATCGGGGTCCAAGCCCTTCTCGTAGATCTCCAGGATGCGTCGACTCCCGCTCTCGAGGCCCAGCTGCAGCATCAGGCATCCGTTTTCCGCCATGACGCCCGCGAAGTCCCTGGTAGCGAATCGGCCTTCCGGTCTCCCGAAGCCGTAGAAGCGGAGCCCCGCTGATCGGAGCACGGGGAGCACACGCTCGATCGCCGCCGGCGGCATTGCCGAGTCGATGAAGTGCATGACCGGGCCCCTCGCGAGAAGATCCGGGGGTATCGTCTCGACGAACCGTCGGATCGAATCCGGACGGTGAGCCCTGTAGACCTCCGTCCTGTCCGGGCAGAAGAGGCACCTGTTCCAGTAGCAGCCGGTCGAGAGAGAGAGGGGTATGACGGGGCGGCTACTGAGGTACTCCCTGTCGCCCAGGATGATGGGCCATGCGAGGCGGTCCAGCACGGGCTCGTCGTCCGCCTCGAGCAGCGCCGAGCCGTCGCCCGGAAGGACCTCGGGCAGGACCGAGCGCAGCAGATCCGATCCCAGTCCGGTTGCGATCAGGCTGTTGGGCAGCGAGCCGCCTATCGCGAACCTCTGCCCCCGGGCCAGAAGGAACCTCCTCAGGTCCACGGTCGAGGCGAGCTGGGAGAGGTAGGACAGGGACACCAGCACCATCCGGGGCCGGTGCTCGGCAAGGGCCCGGCCGAGAACGCTCTCCCAGAGGTCGCCGAAGGGCATGGCGCCCTCGGCGGAGAGCCTGTCCAGACTCGCGAGGTCGTGCAGTTGCCCGGGCGGGATAAGGTCCATCAGGGTCAGCCTCCAGCCCGGATGCGCTCTTCCGAACCCGGACACGCACTCGTGCAGGATGCCCGATGCCGTCCTGTGCCGCTGTGGATCGTACGCGCCGCTGCAGCCCGTCAGGTAGCGCAAGGCCCAGTCGATGTTGCCCGTGCCCGGAACGGTGCCCGTGCTCTCCAGAAGCCGCCGGTAGAGCTCCAGCGACAGGTCGAGCAGGGCACTCTCGTATCCCCTTGCTGCCAGGGCCGACGCGAGCATGAAAGCGCCCGAGGGATACTCGGACGGCGCGCAGACCGGCGGGGCCAGGACGAGGAAGTCCATCAGAGCCCGGAGGCGCCGGAGGGTCTCAGTGTGATCGCTCTTGCTGACACTGCGAATCCAGGCGGACTACTCTCATGCACTCGCTTACCAGCGTGTCCAGCCCGATCCTGCCGCTCGGGGGAGGGAGATCGAGCGGAGGCCTTCCGCCCCAGAGGTCGATGACAAGCCAGACGTCGGTGCCATCGAGAAGGAGGCTGTCAAGTGCTGCCGATGGCGACCGTTGCTCTGCATCCCTGACGCTTCGCGGCCGGTATGGGTTCTCGTCGGCGCCGAGGGCCACTCTTCGACCGGGTGAGGACGAGTAGAAGTCCCAGGCGATGCCTCCGGACTGACCGGAGAGAACCAGAACGCGCTCCGAGGAGGTGTCGATTCGCGACTCGACCAGGCGGACGGCCGCGGACCAGTCACTGCGGTGGTAGGGATGGCTGCCGGCGCAGTAGTAGGGCACCAGGGCCAGGCCTGTGAGCAGCACGCATGCCGGACCAGCCGGACGCCACCTGGAGAACACCAGGGCAAGAGCGACGGCCAGCGGGGCCCACAGCAGGGAGAACGGCCTGGCACCCGCGACCAGGGGCACCGCGGCAGCCGCCGAGCCGAGCAGCACTCCCAGCACCCAGAGCCGGAGGGGCCTGCGAAGCGCGCGGGACGTCAACGCGAACACCAGGGCTCCCGTCTCGAGCAACATGACGAGGACAACGGCCGTCATCATCCTGGGTCTCTCGAGGAGGTTCCTGGTTATCTCGGGGAACAGGCCGTCGGGA
Organism: Candidatus Fermentibacterales bacterium; assembly: GCA_016928495.1. Classification (GTDB taxonomy): domain Bacteria; phylum Fermentibacterota; class Fermentibacteria; order Fermentibacterales; family JAFGKQ01; genus JAFGKQ01. The sequence continues at coordinate 706 of JAFGKQ010000273.1, read as the reverse complement.
AGCAGTCTCGCCATCGTCGTCGCTAGCTCCCCGGGCAGGGCCGCGAGCCGGCCGGCGTAGAAGCCGGCAGCCGCCTTTCGCTCCGCGGAGGCCCCTATGAAGTCCATGCAGGGGATCAGCGCAACTGCAAGACCGGCGGCTCCGGCGGCGAGAGCTATGAGCGGATTCCTGGCCGGGCACCTCGATCGCGGAGGGAGCGTCAACCAGAGGGCCAGTGCCGCCAGGTAGCTCAGAGCGAAGAGGGGCTGAACCAGGAAGCCTGCCCATGAGACCAGCAGAAACGCCGCCAGGGCGCGCCTCGACCCCCGCCAGGCCCGGTCTGCCAGATCGATGGCCCAGATCGTGGCCGCTGCCAGCAGACCATAGACCCATGCCTCCTGGGCCAGTGACACCGCGTATGGGCAGACCGCCCACAGACACGAAACCCAGAAGGCCGACCAGAGAGAGAAGCGCCTCCTGAGGAACATGAAGAGCGGGAGGACTGACGAGGCGGAGATCAGAGCAGGAAGCAGCCTCAGCCCCGTGGCAGTCGACCCGAACAGGGAGCCGGAGAGCTTCAGCACCAGGAAGAACAGAGGAGGGTGTGGCGTCGCGGAGGCAGAGAGCCTCAGAAGATCAGGCAGGTCCATTTGGGCCAGACCGATCGCGTAGGCCTCGTCCACCCAGATGCTCTTCGACCCGAGCAGGAGCAGCCTCAGAGCAGCCG
>JAFGKQ010000272.1 GCA_016928495.1 Candidatus Fermentibacterales bacterium | reverse complement strand
GAGGCTCTCCGAGGGGACCATCCCCAGGGCCGCGGCTGTGGTCGACCTTGCCTGGGCGGCCGCTCCGGACATCTGGAAGCAACTGGCCCAAGTGAGGGAGCAGCTCGCGAAGGCCTCGCTGGAGAACGTGGCCCACTTCCTCGCAGTTATGGGGACACAACACTTATCTCGGAGGCCGGACCGGTGAGTCACGGAGATATGGGGACATGAGATATGGGGACATAACACTTATCTCCTGGGGAAGCGGACGCACTGCGACTCTCAGATGGAAGAGTGCGCTTGGGTGGATTTCAGAGCACGCTCTCCAGCCGAGCTTTGGAGATAAGTGTTGTGTCCCCATATCTCCATATCTCCCCTTATCTCCAAGGGATGCGGACGCACTGCGACTCTCAGATGGAAGAGTACGGTTGAGTGGATTTCGGAGCACGCTCTCCAACCGAGCCTTGGAGATAAGTGTTATGTCCCCGTAATGATCAGGATCGGCATTCATCTCAGCTCCTCCGGGGGGATGCTCTCGATCGCTGCCAGGGCGAAGGAACTGCGCTGCAAGGCGATCCAGATTTTCACCTCCAACCAGCGGCAGTGGGCGGGCAGGAAGCTGGACCCCGTCGAGGAGGGAGCCGCCGCCAGCCTTGGCATCCCCGTTTTCTCCCATGCCTCCTACCTGATCAACCTGGCGTCCTCGAGGCCCGACGTGGTGCGCCTCTCCGAGATGGCTATCAGGCAGGAGCTGGAGAGATCCGGCTTTCTGGGCATACACTGGATCGTGCTGCATCCCGGCTCGCATCTCGGAAGGGGCGTCAGAGCCGGACTGAGCTCTGCCGCAAAGCGTCTCAGGAGCGCCCTGATGGACTGCCCCGGGGAGGTAGGCGTGCTGTTGGAGAACTCCGCGGGGCAGGGCACCGGTATCTGCTCCAGGCTCGAAGACCTGGCCGGCATGCTCGACCTGGTCGGGTTACCGCGCAGGACGGGCGTCTGCTTCGACACGGCGCACGCCTTTGCTGCAGGCTACGACCTTTCCTCCGTGCCCGCGATGGAGCACGCCGCCGGGCTCCTTGACCGGGCTGTCGGCCTCGAGCGGGTGCTTGCACTTCACCTCAACGACTCGAGGAGCGATCTGGGAAGCAAGTCCGACAGGCACGAGGAGGTGGGCTGCGGCCTCATCGGTGTCGGCCCGCTTGCCGCGTTGTGCAGGCTTCCCCGGCTTCAGCACGCGGTTGGCATCGTGGAGACTCCCGGGACGGATCGGGACAGGCTGAGGGACGCAAGGAGGATACGCAGGCGCGCGTAGACGGGGACACGCGCCATTGTCCCAAGCTCCGCAGAGGCAGGCGTCCGGCGGGCACTGGCCTAGAACGGCCGCTGTGGTGATGGTCCTCCTGATGCCTTCTGGAATCGAGCGGGCAGTGCGTCAGAGCTGCAGACGCTTCCTGATGTCCTCGTACTCCGGGTCCTCGGCGTAGAGGTGCTCGAGCTGCTTCCTGGACTCCAGCTTGTTGCCCGACTGCTCCAGGGCCAGCGCGTGCTCGTAGGTGGCAGCCTTGATGAGCTCCTCTGTCCGGAGCTTCGGGTTCATCATGGCCGTCTCGAGCGTCTCCAGGGCCGCGGTGTAGATGCCCAGTTTCCGCAGGGCCTTGCCCTTGTAGTAGAGCATCGCAGCGTGGACCGCCCCCCTGTTCTCGACGGCCCTCCCGAGCTTCACGACCTCCTCGAGCGTGTCCTTGTCGCTCCTGCCCGCCAGGTCCAGGGTTTCCGCCAGCATAACCCTGGCCAGCAGGAGCTCCGGGGCCAGTCTGCATACGTCCCCGGCAATCGAGATCGCCCTGTCGATGTCAGGCTTCCTGCTGCTGATCTCCACCAGCATCAGCATGGAGCCGAACCTGTCGAGCGGGACGGCGCAGCTCGCGCCGTGGCGAAGAGCGACGCGGAGCTCGGGCTCGAAGCCGTACTTGCGGAAGTAACGCCCGATACCCCCCCTCGCCAGCGGCGCGGCCGTCAGGTCCTTCTCGGCGGAGTCGAGGTCTCCCGTCCTCAGGGCCAGGAAGCCGGTAAGGAAGAGAGCGTCGGAGATAGAGGCGGCCTGTCGAAGGTAGCGCATGGCCCTGCCCGGCACACCCCTTATCAGGAAGTTGAAGCCATCCACCAGGCGGATCTCCGGAGAGGACGTAGTCAAGCGTCCGAGCAGGCCAAGCCGTATCCTCTTGCCGCGGGTGAAGCTGGCGAGAGCAGTCAGCTCGTCCCAGGCCGGTTCCGATGACGAGGCCACCGGGGCCTTCCCGCTGTCTCCGGAGGGCTCCTCGGGGGACGGGTCGGGAGTCTTCTCCTCTTCGCCAGGCATGAAACTCCCTTCCTTCGGGGCCCGTGCTTTTCTCTCTCCGATCGGCGGCCCTGTCAAGAGCGGCAATCGGGCTTCTCAGCTTGCGGGTCTCGTTGAGACAGACTATCTTCCCTATCCTCGTTCCGTCAGGCGGAATGGGCTACCCGCCAGCGAGGATGTGTATTCCGTATCTATCAGCTAACGGCCGACTCAGGTTGCGCCACAGCCACCATCAGGAGGTCTGAAGTGCAGAAGGGCTTCAACCCGTTCGAGATGGCCCAGGCCCAGTTCGACAGGGTCGCGGAGCAGGTCGGACTCGATGCCGGGGTAAAGGAGTATCTTCGCTGGCCTCAGAGGGAGTTCCACTTCACCATTCCCGTCAGGACGGATGACGGGTCCATCCGCGTCTTCCGCGGCTTCAGGGTACAGCACAGCGATGTGCGCGGGCCCTGCAAGGGCGGCATAAGGTTCCACCCCCAGGAGACCGCCGATACCGTAAGGGCACTGGCCACCTGGATGACCTGGAAGACCGCCGTAGTCGACATACCGCTGGGCGGCGGCAAGGGCGGAGTCATCTGCGATCCCCACGAGCTGTCGATGAGGGAGCAGGAGCAGATATGCCGCGGATGGGTCAGGCAGGTCTGGAAGAACATAGGCCCCGTGCAGGACGTTCCGGCCCCTGACGTCATGACAACAGGCCAGCACATGCTGTGGATGATGGACGAGTACGAGACCCTCTCCGGAGGCAAGTTCCCGGGCGTGATAACCGGGAAGCCCGTGGGCGTCGGAGGCTCCCTGGGCAGGACAGAGGCCACGGGCTACGGTGTCATCTACACTGTCCGCGAGGCCCTGAAGCGCATGGGAATGGACATCAGGAACACTACCATGGCCTGCCAGGGTTTCGGGAACGTCAGCCAGTACGCCGCTGACCTGTTCATCAAGTACGGCGGAAAGGTGGTCTGCGTCTCCTGCTGGGACCAGTCCGACATGACCTCCTATACCTACCGCAAGATGGACGGCATCGACATGGCCTTCCTCACCAGCATCACCGACAGGTATGGCACGATCGATGCGGCGAAGGCGATCGAGGCCGGTTACGAGAAGCTGCCGGGCGAGGCCTGGATCGAGACCGAGGCCGACATCCTCCAGCCCGGCGCTCTGGAGAACCAGGTCAACGCCGACAACGTCGGCAAGATCCACGAGCGAGCAAAGATCATCGCCGAGGGTGCCAACGGCCCCACCACTCCGGAGGCGGACGAGGCCATCCGCAAGCGCGGCATCTTCCTCATCCCGGACTTCCTGTGCAATGCCGGCGGGGTCACCTGCTCCTACTTCGAGCAGGTCCAGAACAACATGAACTACTACTGGGAGAAGGACGAGGTCCTCGCGAAGCTCGATACCAAGATGACCAACGCCTTCCACGCGGTGGCGGATCTGGCAGAGCGCCGCAACGTCTACATGCGCGACGCGGCCTACATGATCGCGATCGAGAGGGTCGCGACCGCCGCAAGGCTGAGGGGTCTGGTCTAGACTCCTCAACCGGGCCCATCCCGTTGACGTCGCGCCCCGGCGGTGCCATTACCAGCCCGGGGCGCGACGCATAAGGGGGTAGCACGCCTCATGACTGACGAAGCCCAGCGACCGGTCACCAAGAGCGAGTCGAGCTGCAGCACCGGGAGTCCGCAGGAAGCGGCCCCGCCTTCCGGCTCACCCTACATCGAGGGCGAGTGGAAGGTCATCATCAACCTGCTGAGAGACACCAACCCCATCATGCTGCAGCGCATCGGCCGCAAGATGATGAACTACCTCTTCAAGCGGAACGTGAGGAAGATCGGTGAACTGATGTCCAGGCTTGCCGATCACGAGATGGCCGACTTCGAGTCCGGGGCAGTGGGCGAGAACGTGCCTGCCCGCAAGGTCAACCTGACTCAGCTCGAGAGCGTCGTAGACGAGGTCTTCCGGATCGCCGAGGAAGAGCTCACCTCGGACCAGTTGACCAGCATGATCAGGATCTGGCTGAGAGACGAGACGACCAGATTCCTGTTCGTGACGGCCGAGAAGAGGGACGTGTCCCTCAGCCAGATCTCCGAGGCCGTGGAGCGGTTCGTGATGCTGCCCGAGAACCAGAGGAACCTCTCGCCCGAAGACAGCGTGGCCCTGAGAGTGGCGCTCATCAGGCGGTTCCTGAGCGAAGACCTGTTCTACATCAACACGATGAAGAAGCTCGTCACCGTGCTGAAGTTCGGCGATCTGCTCGAGAGCACGATCGGTCCACCCTCCGGGAACGGGAAGCTGGGCGGGAAGGCCGCGGGCCTCCTGAGGGCGGAGATGATCCTGAAGGCGGCACAGAAGGATAACATCATCCTGCGCAACCTCACGGTGCCCAAGACCTGGTTCATCACCTCGGACGCCATCCTGGAGTTCATCCATCACAACGCCCTGGAGGAGCTCCTATCGATCAAGTACTGTGATCCCAACGAGATAAGGCAGGAACACGTCTACCTCAGGCAGATCTTCAAGAACTCTGCGCTGCCCTCCGAGATCATGACGGGTCTGAGCATGGCTCTCGACGATCTGGGGGAGGTCCCGCTGGTCGTGCGTTCCTCCAGCCTCCTCGAGGACAGCGTAGGAGCATCCTTTGCCGGCAAGTACCGGAGCCTGTTCGTCGCCAATATCGGAACCAAGGAAGAGAGGCTCGAGGCCCTCGCGGATGCCGTGCTGGAGGTCTACGCGAGCGTGTTCGGCCCCGATCCGATCGAGTACAGGCGCGAGAGGGGGCTCCTGGACTTCAACGAGGAGATGGGCATCCTCATCCAGGAGGTGGTCGGAAGGCGGGTCGGCGACTACTTCTTCCCCGCCTACGCCGGGGTGGCCTTCAGCAAGAACGAGTTCAGGTGGTCTCCCAGGATAGGCAGGGACGACGGGATCATAAGGCTCGTCACCGGACTGGGCACGCGAGCCGTGGACCGCACGGGATCCGACTTCCCGGTTCTGGTAAGCCCCGGGCAACCCGGGCTCCGGGTCAACGTGACCCCCGAGGAGACCATGCGCTACGCGCAGAAGAGCTTGGACGTCATCAACCTAGCCTCCCGCAGGTTCGAGACCGTCGATCTCGAGCCCGTCATCCGCGAGCATCCGTCGGTCTACCCCTCGCTGGCCTACATCATCTCCCTCTACACCGACGGCGAGCTGACCCAGCCCATGGGCAACTACCTCGACCTCGACTCGGGGGCGCCCGTTGTGACGTTCAGGAAGCTGTTGGACAAGGGCCCCTTC
>JAFGKQ010000271.1 GCA_016928495.1 Candidatus Fermentibacterales bacterium | reverse complement strand
GTCCTGGTGGCCTCGGGCGACACCCTGTCGAGGAGGAAGCCCGTGATCCTCAGCCGCATGCTTGCCGAGGGAGGCGGCGACGGCGGAGGGTCCGAGGCGTTCTCCGGTCCCGCCAGGATCGACGAGCTGAAGCTGCTGCTCACGCCCGGGGAGATGTCACTGATCAATCGCTTGGGCTCCCCCGAGGCCGGGGAGCAGTTCTACGCCGACTACTGGAGCGTTCGGGGGGGAGACAGGGAGAGAGAGGTATTCGAGAGCAGATGCGAGGGTGCCGAGAGGTTCTCTACGGCATTCCAGCAGGGCTTCGAGACCTCGCGAGGCAGGGTCTACATCATCTACGGCCCGCCCGACGACATCGAGAGCATAACTCTGGAGACAGGCATGCTGCCGCACGAGATCTGGAGGTACTACACCGGCGGCGGCGAGACGTTCGTGTTCCTCGACAGGGACGGAACTGGAAGCTACGAGCAGATCTACTCGACGGTCGGGGGAGAGGCCAGCTACGAGAACTGGCAGGAGATGATCATGCCGGTAGGCGCCTACTCGGAGAGCTGGTGAGGCAGTTGCCCACGCCCGGAGTGGATCGCGGTCGGTTTTCCACGCAGGTTGTGGAAAAGGAAACGGGTAGAGTTTCCGCAGTAGTCAACAAAGGCGGTGGCGACCTCTCGGACGAGTCGTCGCCCATCAGGAGGAGGTTTGGTATGAGAGTCCTCACGGGATCCCGATCAGTGGGCCCCCTGGTCACACTGACGGCGTTCCTGCTGCTGGCCATGAGCCTGGGTGTCGCGAGCGCTCAGGAGGTCGGGGACCAGATAGATCTTCTGGTTCCCGACCTCTCCGAGTTCCCGGATGACCCCGAGGTCCATCAGTTCACCGTGCGTGCCGAGACGGCCCACGCCTTCTGGCTGGTGCAGGACACGAGCTTTGTGGAGGACAGCCTTGGAGAGCTGATCTGGGGTGACAGGATCACCCAGGAGGAGATCGACAGCCTCACGACCCAGTTCGAGGGCGGAGGGGTCGATGTCTGGGGCAGCGTCACCGGAGTCCTGGGTGAGCCCGTCGACACCGATGGCGAGCCGAAGATCTGGCTCGTCCTCGCGGATACCCCGGACTACTTCCAGAACGCCAGCGGCCCTCCCAGCAGGGTAGGTCGCTGCGCCTGGGTGGAGGCCGCGGACATCGATGGCAGCGGGACCTTCAACAACCATGACATCGTCTACATCAACGTGGGCGTGGTCTCGAACAACCAGCCTCTGGCCTCCAAGCTCAGAACCTGGTACATCCCCTCCGGCCTGGGCTACCTGATCAGGCAGTCGGTTCACCCGATGGAGGATCTCTGGATAGTCAGGGGTCTGGGCCAGATAGCCCAGTACGAGACCTACGGCCTGACCTACGTTGCGCTGGGGCCCAACAAGTTCGGCGTGCAGGGCAACATGTCCAAGTACGAGAACGATCCCTACATGGACCTCACCGCCTACACGTCGGGACTCAAGGCCAACGACTTCGGCGCCAACCAGGGGCAGGAGTTCCTGTTCTTCAAGTACGTGGAGCAGCGCAGCTCCAATCCGGACGTCATCTTCGACATAGCCCGGTCCGACACGACGGGGATGCTCAGCGTCGCCCGCGCCATCGACTCGTCCGTTCCGGACAGCCTGGCGCTGGAGACCAACATCTACCCGCTCTTCGTCGACTGGATGGGCTGTAACCTGCTGAACGACCTCCGCAGCGACTATGGCGGCGGAATCTACACCTACGACTTCCTGGAGGGCGAGACCTACCAGTTCACACACCGCAACCAGGTCGCCAGCTTCCTGCAGACCTTCGGCGGCTACCCGTTCGGTGTCTGGATCCCGGTCGCGGGCTACGGCATCGCCGGTGCCTGGAACTATGGGTTCAACAGGTTCCAGGGTGACTGGTCGGGCTATCCCACCGTCTACTTCAACGGGCAGTACTCCGACGACCTGGGGTCCGGGCTCAACTTCGCCGGGCAGTACACCGCGTTGCTCTACGCGGTGGACGCCACCGACATCCTCGAGGTCTCCGAGATCAGCCTCAGCGAGTACTACAACGGGACCTTCGATCTCAACTCGTCGGCCACGATCTGCTACCTCGGCCTGACCGGGAACAACCCGACTGGGCCCGGTCTCTGCCAGTGGATGCTGAGCCAGCCGCAGGTCGATTTCGACCTGGCCGTCGCTCTTCACCAGAACTACGCTACCGACGCCTTCCTGAGGGCCTACCTTACGCTGGTGGACAACAGCGGGCCTGCTGCGAGTCCGGTCGGGGTCGACTGGTACGGTCCCTCCGTGTTCCTGGTGGGATCCGACTCGACCGCCTTCGTGCCCTTCAGCCTCTTCTATGGGACGATCTGGCAGGGTCAGTTCGAGGTCTGGGCCAGCGGAACCTACAATCTGGAAACCATGGCCTTCGACTCCAGCGGTCGTGAGCTCAACGAGACCAGCCAGCTCTCGGTAGGGTTTGCGGAGGGCGCGGGGCTGGTGGTCGAGATCAGCGAGGCCAGGGTCGATGTGGAGCCGGGCGCTCTGGCTCCGGGCTCGATGGCCAGCCTCATGGAGTCGGACCTCTACGAGGCCGGAAGCTCCGCCGTGATCACTCCCGCGGAGCAGATGACGGGCATCGAGGCCGGACCGGTATCGGTCGGCCCGTCCGCCACCTCTTTCAGCGCGCTTCTCTCGTTCGAGGCGGAGAACGCCAGGGCCTCTGTCTACCGCTACAATGACGGCGACTGGACCAGGCTCGACAGCTACTATCAGGGCGGCAGGATCTTCGCTCCCATAGACGGGGGCGGGGTCTTCGTGCTGGGCACGGCCCCGGGTGTTAGCTCTCCCGAGCTGCCCGCAGCTCTTGTGCTCTCAGGTAACTCGCCCAACCCGTTTGCCGGCGAGACCGTGATCAGCTTCGGCACTCCGGCCGCAGGGCGCGCCACGCTGCGCGTGTACGACATGGCCGGAAGACTAGTCAGGACACTTACGGACGGCGACCTCCCGGCGGCGCAGCACAGCGTCGTCTGGGACGGCCGGGACCAGAGCGGCAGCGAGGTGGGCACAGGAGTCTACTTCTGCCGTCTCGAGTCGGCCGGCCAGTCCATCTCCCACAAGCTCGTCCGCGTGCTTTAGGAAGGAGGATGAACGTGAGACGCACGATAGCAGCTCTAGTGTTCATCCTGGCGGGCGGCTTCGCACTCGTGTCGGGATGCGCCCCCGAGTCCCCCACCCACCCGGACGTTCTGGGTGCGGAGGGCTTCACCGACTCGGGCTGGGTCGAGTATCAGGCCGGGCACTACTCCCTTGCCAGGGAGCTGTTCGAGAGCGCGATCTACGTAGACGCCACATACGCCGAGGCCTACCTCGGCGCAGGCATGTCGACGCTCCATCTCTCGGACTACTGGACATGGGGTCCCGG
>JAFGKQ010000270.1 GCA_016928495.1 Candidatus Fermentibacterales bacterium | reverse complement strand
TATCGAGAGCCAGGCCGCGGCCGGCCGCGTGTCGTCATGGCTCTCCGGGCAGGATCTGGTCGAAGTCTCGCAGGTCTCGGCGACAGGTACGGGGCCTCGGCGTGTTCTCGTCGTGGCTCACGCCAGCGTTGCCGACGAGGCGCTGCAGTCGCTGAGGGAGCGCGGCTTCGTCCCGCAGGAGTTCGGGAGGCGCACCGGCAGGCCGGGGTCGGCGCTCCAGCGGTGCGAGGCCAGGCTGACGGAGCTCGGCAAGGCTCGAGCCGAGAGGGCTGCCCGGGCCAGACAGCTCTCTGATCGACTTGCAGACATGCGGGCTCTCAGAGATGCCCTCGGCCTCGCACTCGAGAAGGCCAAGGGAGTCGAGAAGGCTCGCCACAGCCAGAGATCCTGGGCATTCCACGCGTGGGTGCGGGAGAAGGACCTGAAGAGCCTCGGGAAGAGGTTGTCGGGGCTCTGTGAGGTCGAGATCACCAGGGTCGAACCGCAGGAAGAGGAGGTCCCACCCTCGCCGCTGACCGAGGTGCCGGTCGTCGAGCCCTACACGATGCTGACGGATATGTTCGGTCAGCCGACGAGGCGGGACCCCGATCCCACGCCGATACTCGCCCCGTTCTTCGCCCTCTTCTTCGGCATCTGCATAGGAGACGCCGGGTATGGCCTGTTCCTCGTTCTGGGGGCCGCCATAGGCATGGCGCTCACGATGCGAAGAGGGGGCAACCCGAGGCTGTTCAGGCTGCTGCTGCAGGGGGGCATAGCGAGCATCGTGGTCGGGACCTTCCTGGGAGGCTGGTTCGGCATGGACTACGACTCCCTGCCCGGGCTCCTCCGCGCCCCCGCGGACCTCCTGAACTCACTGGTCCCCGGATTCACCCCGGGCGAGCCCGACCAGGAGGGATTCGGCATTTCAAGGCAGTTCCTCTACGTGACCCTTGGCCTAGGGCTGCTTCAACTTACCTTCGGCGTGCTCGTGAACCTGCGCAAGCGCTGGAGGGCCGGGGACAGGCTCGGAGCGATCCTGGAACAGAGCGGCTGGCTTCTCGCCATCCTGGGACTCTTCCCCTGGCTGTTCAACCGCTACCTCACCGTGGGGCTTCTCTACGAGCCGGGCAGCGCCCTGGACAGCGTGCTCCTGCTCATGCTCGGCGCCGGGGCCTGTCTCATCTTCGTCATGGGAGGCAGGGAGGCCAGCGGGTTCGGCAAGATCGGCCTGGGAGCCTACGCGGCATACGGCATAGTCAACCTCCTCGGGGATATGCTCTCCTACTCCAGGCTATTCGCGCTAGCTCTCTCGAGCGCGATCATAGCCCAGGTAGTGAATCAGATCGGCGGGATGCTCGCCGGACTCGGCATCCCGGTCATCGGGTTCGTGCTTGCCGCCCTCGTGATAGCCGGAGGGCACCTGTTCAACCTGTTCATGGCGGTGCTCAGCGGGTACATCCACACCGCCAGGCTGCAGTTCGTCGAGTTCTTCAGCAAGTTCTACGACGGGACCGGACTTCCGTTCGTCCCTCTCAGCTACGAGCCTGTCTTCGTCAGGCTGGGGCCGGACGGGGAGGGGACCCACGGAGAGGCCCCGGGACGGGATGGCGGAAGGCCCGAGGAGAGTATCGAGGTGAAGGGAGTGACTACTTGAATCTGCTGATAGCTTACATGGGCGTGGCCCTGGCGTGCGCTCTCGCGGGGATCGGGTCCGCCGTGGGCGTGGGGATCGCCGCGCAGGCGAGCGCGGGTGTCATGAGCGTAGACCCGAAGAAGTTCGGGAAGCTCCTCCTGCTGTCGGCCCTTCCCGGAACGCAGGGCATATACGGCTTCGTGATAGCCTTCCTGCTCCTCGGCCGCATTTCCGGAGCCGATCTGGGCAGCAACCCCGCGCTGGCCTGGCACGCCTTCACAGCCGGCCTGCCCATCGCACTTGCGGGCCTGCTCTCCGGGATTCACCAGGGCAAGGTGTGTGCGTCGGGGGCGATGATGACGGCGAAGCAGCCCGCCGATTCGGCGAAATCGCTGATTCTGGCCGTGTTCGTCGAGTTCTACGCGATTCTGGGCTTCCTGGTGTCCTTCCTCATGCTTCCTCAGGCCTGAAGATGGCGCTTCGGGACATCCTGGCCAGAATAGCCGGGGAGGCCGACGAGAAAGCCTCTGCGATCCTGTCCGAGGCGGAGGGGGAGAAGAGGGAGCAACTCGATGCGTTCCGAGCCGACCTGGAAGCTGCCTACGCCTCCGAGTCGGTGAAGCTCGAGGAGAAAGCGGAGCAGCTTCGGCGCAGGATGGTGTTCCACGTGGAAAGGGAGGCCGAGCGCGGGCTCTCCGCAGAGAGACGCGGCCTGCTGGACGCGGCCATAGACGATGCTGTTCGCAAGCTGTCCGCGCTCGACGACCAGGCCTACCTGAGGCTCCTGGCGAAGCTCATCGGGAGCTGCGACCTGGAGGGAAACGTGGAGGTAGTCATCTCGGCCCGGGATCGTGGCCGAGTGACGCAGCAGTTCCTTGACGGCCTCTCCACTGCATCCAGGAGGTTCCTCCTGGCTTCGGAACCCGGCCGATTCGAGCAGGGCGGCGTCATCCTCAGCAGTGGCGACATCAGGGTGAACGCGACTTTCGGGATGATCGCCGGACTGCTGCACGAGGAGCTCGTCATGGCTCTGGCGGGCGAGCTCGAGGAGGATTGACAGCAATTGCCTCCGCGTGACGACGGCTACGTGTACGCCAACGGGAGGATAAGGGCTCTCGAGGAGACCTTCATCGGTTCGCGCATGTGGCAGATGATGCTCTCCGCCCATGATCTGGATGAGCTGGTCAGGCTTCTCTCCGACACCTGGTACGGCGATTTCCTCGCCGATAGCGAGCACCGTGTCGGTGACGCTGTTCTCTCGGCCCTCGAAGCAACCGAGCGGGAGCTCGTCGATCTGGCCGAGGACGAGCAGCTCGTCTCCGGTCTGCTTCACAGGCGGGATGTGAGGAACGCCCGGTATCTCTGGAAGAGCGAGCTGATCAGGGAGGAAAGCTCCGAGCCCCCGGTGGAGCGCCCCGGGCTGCTCGCCGTGAGCATCCTTCGGGAAGCCGTGTCGGATCCCGATGCCAGAGAGGGGCTGCCGGCGCACTTCAGGATCGCGCTGGAATCCCTGCTGGCGATAGCAGCACCCGGAGTCCGCGAGATCGAAAAGGTCATGGACTCGCTTGCCGCCGAGGTCGAGCGGATGGAGCTGCCGCGCTTCGGCACGGCGCTCGATGCTTATGTCAGGACGCGGATCGAGCTCTCGAACTTCAGGACTGCGGCAAGATGCAGGATCTCCGGCATGGCCAGGGCCGAGGTGGAGAAGATGCTGCAGGCCGGTGGAGCACACTCTGCCGAGGAGATCGGAGAGGCCTGCTCAGCGGGCACTCTGGCCGACCTGCTCTCCGAGACGGACGGAGCCTCCGGAGCCGCGCGGGCCCTGCGTGAAGTGCTGGAAGGCGCCTCGTTCCTTCCCTACGAGAGGGAGAGCGAGAGGCTGCTGCTCGAGCTGCTGGAGGACGCCTCGACCTACCGCGTGTTCGGTCCGGAGCCGCTGGGGGCCATGATCCTGCGGCGCGAGCTCGAGGGCAGGCACCTCAGTCTGCTCGCGGCCGGCAAGGCGGCGGGCATGGATCAGGAACGGATCATGCAGAGGATCCCCAGAGGATGACGGCCGCCACGACCGGAGCAGGCAAACATGATCCGAAAGCAAAGGACGTGGCCTTCATCGGGGACTCCGACTCGGTACTCGGGTTCGAGGCTCTCGGTGTCCGGGCAGTGGTCGCGCCATCCAGTCCGGAGCAGGCCGTGGCGAGCTTCCGGAAGCTCGTCAGGGAGCAGACGCAGGTGATCATCATCACGGAGGAGTACCTGGACAGCCTCTCCGATGAGATCTCAGCCATCTCGGACAGGCCCACTCCGG
>JAFGKQ010000269.1 GCA_016928495.1 Candidatus Fermentibacterales bacterium | reverse complement strand
TGAACGCCTCGGGAACGCTCGCCAGCAGGACCAGAGCCAGGATACCCCTCCTCCACTCTCGCGCGGCTGTCCAGAGCGCGGATCCCGCCAGGACGAATCCGGAGAGGCTGACGAGACGACTGGAAGCGAACCCCACGGTTCCTCCGACGAGAGCGTAGACGCTCTCTCCCAGGCGGGGGTAGCTGAAGACGAAGCAGAAGCCTGGCCTGACGAGATGCCCACTCTCGAGCCACAGCCGGGGCAGGAAGAGGTGATGGTTCATCGCGTCCCTCGAGACCGGGGGAAGCGCCGCCAGGGGAAGGACGAGCATCGCCATCAGAAGAGGTGCCCGGAGATCCGCCCAGGCTGCGGCGAGGTCTTCCCGCGAGCGGAGGGCAAGAAGCGCGCCGACCAGCAGGATCGTCCACAGCGCAGCCGGGGAGATCAGGCCGAGGAAGCCGAGGATGGAAACCGCGAGATAGACCAGGAGCATGCCTGCGGCGGCCCTGAGATGAAGTCGGTCACGCCGGAAGAACAGCCCACCGTACCCGGCGAAGCAGCCGAGCAGCAGCAGCAGCACTGCCGCCGATCTCACGAGGGAGAGGACGGCCAGTGCGACGTCCGTAGCGCCCGTGGTTGCATTCACGCAGGGAACAGAATACGCGGAGCGCCGACTGGCAAGGTGCCGGCAGGGCTCTGCCGGCAGGCTCCGTCAGCGTCCCGGCAGAAGCACCAATCGAAGGGAAGGAGCGCCGTGAAGGCCATCCTGAACGGCAAGGGCGATGTAGATACCTGCCGGCAGGCCGCCGGAGGGCGAGACCAGGCCGGCCTCGAAGCCTCCGGAGCCGTCCGGCATCGCGTCGCGGGAGCACAGGAGCCGTCCGCAGGCGTCGAACAGAAGCACCCGCACTGGAACCCAGGCCCTGAAGCCCGCCCCGCGCAGCCCGATCTCCCCGCTCGACTGGGCAGGGCAGGAGAGGGCCGAGAGCACTGGTTGCTCGGTCCTCCGGTCCACCCGGGCCTCGACGCCTTCGGGAGAAAGCCCGACCCGCAGGACGTGCGCCGCTCTCGGGAGTACGCCGCAATCGACGAAGAGCCTCGTCGGCGAGTGAAGCTCCCAACCGGCAGGAGAGCCGTCTATCGTGACCTCCTGCACGGAAGCCCCTTCCGGGATCTCGACGACGGCATGCTGCCCGGTGCCGGTCCCGCCGGAGAAGTGGAGCTCGACGGATGAGCTGAGAGTCCTGACGCTGTCCACCATGATCATGTAGGTCTCCTCGAGGAACCTGCCGTAGTCCGACGGGAAGACCCATCCGAACCAGGGGTAGTCCTGCTCGAGCGAGCCGCACACGCTGTCCGCCCTCTCGTAGGCCTCGGGGGACGTGCCGCCGGCCAGCATGCAGATCGGATGGCAGCCGAGCAGCGCGTGCTTGCCGCGCAGCATGACGGTGGAGAGGTACTCGTAGGGGTACATCATCTGGTAGTCTCCCCACCAGACGGTGTTGGTGCCCCAGATCCTCCCGGCCGCCGTCTCGTAGCGAGACAGGTAGAGGTCATAGAAAGGCTCTCCGCCCATGTACTCGTACCACCTGACGCCGTTGCAGTAGAAGTCGAACATCCCGCTGCCGATCGTCGCCCAGAGACCGCTGAGCGAGGTCCTGTGCCCGGCGTAGCGTATGGCGCAGATGCTGTCCTGGCAGAGCCCCATGTCGAGGAAGTCCATCTCTATCATCGCGAACCTCTCGACGTGCTCCTCGGGCTCGTAGGTGATGAACTCGTGCATCGAGCCGCTGGTCGAGTCCTCGTTGGGGGTGTGGTGGTAGCCGTGGCAGCCCAGACGGACCCTCTCGGACCACGGGTAGAATCCCTCCTGGATGTTCAGGAGCCACTGGAGGAACTCCGGCGTCGCCTCCGTGGAGACCCGCCAGGTGCAGTGCCAGTGGGACCAGCTCTCCTCGTAGCCCGGCTCGAACCACATCGAGTCGGCGTTAGCGTCGAAGATGGCGTCCGGCAGGATCAGCCAGTTCATCAGCATGTCGGGATGGTCGATCAGGAGGGAGATCAGGCCTGCCGAGACCGGCTCGTCCCCGTAGGGGTCCTCCGAGAAGCCCCAGATGTCGCCCTGCTCGGGGTGGATGAAGGGTATCTCGTCCAGCATCCAGCTCGCGGTCCTCTCATAACCCCCGGGGTGCATGCAGAAGTAGGCCGGGCAGAAGCCCGGGTCCAGGCTGAGCATGGCATAGAAGCTGTAGGTGCTGTCGGGCGGCAGCACGGAGTGCAGCAGCGGCCCCGTGCAGTTCTCCCTTGGAGGCTCCACATCGAACATCCTGATCGAGAGGTAGTGATCCACGTCCGGGGTCTCGGCATTGAGCGCCAGGATGGCCTTCGCCGGATTGGGGAAGAGGAAAAGCCCCTCGAGCAGGGAGTCGCAGCGGACCGCCCTGACCACCTGGTCCCCGCTTATCCTGTACAGCCCCAGCCCTTCCTGCGGCACCACGGTCCTGTCCGGAGTGGTCTGGTTGCTGAACTGCAGAGTGTCGAAGGCCCCGACGTGGAAGTCCATCTCCAGAGGGTACCAGAGCTCGGCCTCGCCGCTGGTGTGGATGCCGGTCCGTATCTCGATCCCTCTTCCCACCAGGCGGTAGGTGATGCATGTCTCGATGGGCAGAGTCTCCCCGGTCGAGATGTCTATCAGCCTCGGGGAGTAGAAGGCCGCTTCCCGGGAAGAAGCGACCACTATCATCCCGTCATCCGTGATCATCGGCCCGCACTGCAGGCCGCAGAACTGATGGTAATCAACAAGGTCGATCCCCGTCGCCAGGTCCGTCAGCTCGACGAGGGACCCCGCCCTCACCTGATCGAGGCAGGGGGTGATCCTCGCGAGGACCTGGCCGTTCTCGATAGTGACGATATCACTATCACTTCCGTGAGCGTCCGGCAGGGCAACGGCCCGAGAGAGGCAGAGGAGAGGGAACGCGAGCGAGAGGCAGAACCCGGTGGAGGGGGGGCCCATGCCTACGGGGCCTCCGTCCCTCGTGGTGCCTGCTTGCTCTTCGTGGAAAGCGCCACGATAACGGCCATCAGCACACCCCAAGTATTCGTGAAGCGGTAGTTGGTGAGGCAGGACATGCTGAAGGAGGAGACGACAAGGAAGACCAGCGACGCGATGGCGCCCAGGAGGATCGCGCTCTCGTCGTCATCCCCGGAGGCAAGGTAGGCCCTGAGGGAGACGAAGAAGAGCCTCGCGAAGAGAGCCACGAACAGCACTACACCGACAAGGCCCATGTTCAGGGCGACCTGGAAGAGGGAGCCGTCTATCCACCAGTGCGTCCTCACGATGACCATCCCTGCCGAGAGGCTCAGGTCGGGTCTCAGCGTTGTGAACTCGTAGCCCAGGCCCTTCCCGAGCAGCAGGTCTCCGCCGCTCGAGATCTCCCGAACGGCGTTGTTCCAGAGCACGAGCCTGGTCAGGAAAGAAACGTCTTCCAGAGACTCCTCCCCTATGCTGCCAGCTCTCTCCGCGATGCCCTCGGTGCTCAGCAGGCTGAGGTTGCCTACCGCCATGACCGCAACCAGCGCTATGGTGGCGAAGGTGAGCAGAGGCCTCAGGATCCCGCGAATCCTCGACCTGCCCTGCTCGCGCTTGATCGAGGAGATCAGGATGCCAGCGACCACGGAGCCGAGAACGCCCAGCCACACTCCCCTGGTCTGGCTGAGGAGTATGCCCACACCGGTCATGAAGAGAATGGCTCCGGCAAGAGGCAGAGGGAGCCTGCTCCGGCCCTTGGCGTAGAGGTTGAAGAAGACGAACAGGAACCCGATGCTCACGATCCAGACCTGCCTGCTGAAGACCCTGATCCCGGTCTCCCTCATGTAGGTTCTCTCGCCGGCCCCCACGATGCCGTTGTATGCGGTGATCAGCCCTAGCACTGCGGCAGCCAGGACGATGACAACGCAGATCACCATCGCGTTGCGTCGGTCCTTCCTGATCAGGAGCAGGGCCGGGAAGAAGCTCAGGTAGCCCGCATAGGTCTTCAGGAAGTAGATGACAGCGTACCTGTCGTTGTCCGCACTGGTGAGCGCGCCGACCCCGGAGAGCAGAGCTGTCGCCAGGAACAGCACGAGCAGCACGCCGATCGATCCCGGTTTTCTGGTGTCCGGATCGTCGTCCAGATAGTGAAGCAGCCAGAGGCCGAACAC
>JAFGKQ010000268.1 GCA_016928495.1 Candidatus Fermentibacterales bacterium | reverse complement strand
GACCTGATGCTCGACGAGATCCACCGGGTGTGCAGCAGGTGGGCGCTGATCTCCGTGCCCGACGCCCTGCCGTGGAGGCTGGGCAACCTCCTGATGCTGCGCTATGTGGGAACCCTGGGCAACCCGCCCGCGCACCTGAACGAGTGGACCGGCCGGGGATTCGGGAGGTTCGTCTCGAGGCTCTTCGACATATCGGGCTCGAGGCAGCCGCTTCCGTGGACGATGCTGCTCCTGGAGAGGGCTACTCCCCGCTCTCGTCGCTGATCGCCCAGAAGGTGGAGCCTGAGCCGTACTGCATGAGGTAGCGCTGCTTGCCCATCTTCACGGCGGGGGGAGGGAAGCCGGGGCCGAAGGGGGACAGGCACTCCAGCTCCGAGGGATCGGGCAGCTCCCTGAGCCTGAGGTCCACGTGAGGGGGAGGCACCTTCCTGGTCGGGAACGTCGCCATCCTGGTCAGCATCAGCTCGTGTATCTTCGGCCAGGTGCCCACCTCCGCGCTGAAGCCGGCAGCCCTTACGTGCCCGCCCGCGCTGGTGAAGTGCTCCCTCATGCCGACCAGGAACGCAGCCATGTCCCAGTCACCCATGGAGCGGGCCTCGCCAACTATCGCCCCGTCACTCCTCCTGGCAACGACTATCGCCCCGCGCCCGTAGATGCTGCACAGCTTGCTGGCCACGCTTCCGCCCATGCCGGGCTGCACCTCGCCCAGGTAGACCAGGGTGAGACCCATCGCATCGGCCTGGGGGTCCTTCTCCAGCATGGCACGGCTCACGATCTCGGACAGCAATTGAGCTCTGTGCTCGCTCCTCTCCTGCATCGTCTTCCAGGCGGCCGCGCACAGCCTCACGTCGTCGGAGGTCATGAAGTCTATCATCTCGTCTATGCCGGAGTCGGTGCCCTTGCCTATCGTGGAGGTGACCTGCTGTCTCACCTGCTGGGCCGTCCAGCTCCCGTCCTTGCGGGGCCAGGAGCCCAGGATGACCCTCATCCCTGCCGGGAGGGAGTTGATCCTCAGCCCGTCGAACAGCCCCAGCATGTGCCTGTTCCAGGAGTAGATGGGGACCCTGTCCGAGATCGTTCCCAGCGCCACGGCAGCGATGATCATGGGATCCCGCTGCCACCTCGGGAACAGCTCGGTGAGGGCCGCGTAGATCACGCCGCAGCCGGCCAGCTCGGTGGCGGGGCCGCCCACTGCCTGCGGGTCTATCATGGCGTGGGGCTTGGGCAGTGGCGGGTTGAGCGTGTGGTGGTCGGTAACGACGACCCTGGCTCCCCGGCCCTTGGCCCACTCCACCCCCTCGACCGCGGAGCACCCGAAATCAACCGTCAGCAGCAGGTCTCCGGACTCCACGACGCCCTCCATCCGCTCCGGGAGGAGCCCGTAGTCGTCCTTGCCCCTGTTGGGGATGATGTGGCTGGTCAGGAAGCCCTCGGCGCCCAGGATGCGCAGACCGACGAACAGACCGGCAATGCCGTCCATGTCGTCATGGCAGTATAGGACTACCTTGCCGCGCCTTTTCTGGACCGCTTCCAGCTCGCTCTCGAGCTTCTCGAGCTCGGGGAGCCCCTGCCTGAAGGGCGGGCGATCGGGCAGCCAGGCCTTCAGCGGATCCTTCGCGTCCGGGTACCTCTTCCTGAGGACGTCCAGCCCGAGGCTGCCCGGTTCACGCCTGTGCCGAACCATAGCGACGGGGTTCCTGTCCTGGGCTGCACCCCTGCTTGCGGAAAACCGGAGTAGTGACCCTCCACGGATGTCAGGAGTGTAAGATTGAACTTCTTCTGTGAACCTCGTGCTTATGCTAATGCCTGCCGCAGGGGCTGGCAATCAGGAAGGTCGCGGCCCCTCCGGAGCCGCTAGTATCCGCCTCAGGTGCGGATGACGCGTCCGGTGGTCGAGTCGCCGCCGGGGATGATCCTGAAGCCGGCATGATCGCACACCACGAGAAGCAGCACTATGGAGACGACCAGGACCAGGAGTCGGCCCAGGGTCTGCCTTGTCATCCGCTGCTCCCTGTCCGGTGAGTGAGTGCCGACACGATCACAACGCCTTCTCCGGGCTCCGGGTTCCGGCGCCTACATGCCCCCGCGTCCGAACAGGATGACCGGGAAGGTCTTGAGAACCAGCCGGACGTTCATGGAGAAGCTCCTCTGGAACACGTAGCAGAAGTCCAGGAACTGCGCCGCACCGAACGGCAGCCTGCTCCTGCCGTAGACCTGCCAGACCCCGGTCAGCCCGGGCTTCACCGTGAACCTCTGCTTCTGCCAGTCGCTGTAGTGCTCCAGCTCGTAGGGTATGCAGGGCCTGGGGCCGACCAGGCTCATCGAGCCGGAGATGACGCAGAACACCTGGGGAAGCTCGTCGAGGGACGTCTTGCGTATGATCCTGCCCACTGCCGTGATGCGCTGCCTCTGATCCAGCTTGTAGACAGCCTCGCCGTTGTCGTCGGTCTCCATCGGCTTGCCCTCGACGTACCTCCTGAAGTACTCCCTGTGAGCCTCCTCCGACTTCCTGGTGCCGGCCGTCATCGACCTGAACTTGGGGAACCGGAGCCTCTTCATGTCCCTGCAGACCCTCTCCTGCACGAACAGCACCGGCCCTCTGCCCGAGAGCTTCACGGCAATCGCGATCGCCAGGAGAAGAGGGGAGAGGACCAGCACGGCGATCGACGCGAAGACGAGGTCGACCACCCTCCAGGCGACCTCCGCGGTCGCCGACCACGGGCCGTAGAGGAAGGGCATGGCGCCGATGTCCTCGAAGCTGAGCCAGGGATCGTAGTACCTCAGCGTGCGGAAGTGCGGCGAGTAGAAGACCAGAGGGATGCCCCTCTTGCGGCACTCCATCACGAAGGCCGCTATGTCTCCGTACTCCGCCTGCTCGTCCACCACGCAGATCTGCGTAGCACCGAGCTCCTCCGCCCTCCTCATGTAGAAGCCCAGTCTCTCGTCCATCGGCAGGCCGCATGCGTCACAGCTTCCCACCGGGACGATCATGTGCCTGTATATCGGGGATTTCCGGAAGACTGCGCCAACCCTCCTGATGGCCCTGTCGTCGCCGCAGAAGAGCAGGCTGATCCTCTTCCTCCGGGACAGCTTCAGGAACAGCGTGACGAGATGCGGCAGCAGCAGGATGCGCAGGAGCAGGTAGAGCCAGAGCCAGAGGACGAACACCAGAAGGACCGCGGCCCTGCTCACCACGAACAGCCTGGCCGGGAACTTCACTGCGTAGACGAACAGCACGTAGAAAGCCATGGTCACGAGCGCGAGCCGGGCCATCCTGTAGAAGTGCAGGGTCCTGTTCGATGTGGTCCTGGCCACGTAGAGGGACTCGACCGCGGAACCGGTCAGCACGGCCACCGACATCAAGACCCATGTGCCGATCATGGGCCGGAGATCGGCGTCCGTGATGGTCCCGAAGCGGATGAGCATGGCCAGCGCGATGCAGAAGGCGATAAGCGCAACGTCCAGGATCGAGGCCACGGAGAAGTAGGTCCTGTCCAGGCCCGCGGTTCTGGTTGTGCCCAAGAGGCTCCCTCCGGCTGATCCATTCCCGCTGCGGGGCGTGCTTCCGGGTACACAACACTACTCCCGGCGGGGGGTTTCTGCAACGATGCCGGGACGGCATCGCGGAAGCCGGGCGCGGGGGTAGGCCGGGGGGCGCAGGACCTGTATGTTCTCTCTCCCCGGCTTGCCGGGCTTCCGGAAGGGGGTTCTGTTGGTCCATCTCGTCACGGGGGCAGCCGGCTTCATAGGCAGCAGCCTGACCGACAGGCTTCTGGCCGAAGGCGAGCGGGTCATCGGAGTCGACTGCTTCAGGGACTACTACTCTCCCTCGGTGAAGCGCGCGAACCTCTCCGGGGCGCTGGGCAACGCATCGTTCACTCTTCTCGAGCTGGACCTGAGCACGGACTCGCTGAGCCGGCTATCGGACTCCGTTGGCCGGGAGGACCTCGTCGTCTACCACCTCGCGGCCCAGGCCGGGGTGCGCAGGTCATGGGGCGAGAGCTTCGAGGTCTATACCAGGGACAACGTCACGGCCACGCAGAGGCTCCTGGAGTGGGCCCGCAGCGCGGAAGGCCTGTCGAGCTTCGTCTACGCCTCATCCTCGTCGGTCTACGGCAACACGGCAGAGCTTCCCATGAGGGAGGACGCTAGCGTTCCCAGGCCCTTCTCCCCCTACGGCGTGACCAAGCTGGCCGGTGAGAGCCTCGTCAGGCTCTACTCCGGCAACTACGGCCTTCCGTCGGTGTCCCTCAGGTTCTTTACCGTGTACGGGCCACGCCAGAGGCCCGACATGGCCTTCCACAGGTTCATCTCCGCGGCGCTCGGGGGCGATCCCATAGAGATCTACGGCAACGGGAGCCAGACCAGGGACTTCACCTACGTGGACGACGTGATCGACGCGGTTCTGGCCGCAAGGGCGGTCACCGGCGGAGAGGTGCTCAACGTGGGGGGAGGCAACAGGGTGTCTCTCTCCGAGGCCGTCGGCGTTCTCGCAGACCTGATGGGCTCTCGAGCGGAGGTCCGGCAGATGCCTGTCCAGAAGGGCGACGTGAGGGATACGCTCGCATCCACCGAGCTGATCGAGAGGGCAACCGGCTGGAAGCCCTCGACGGATCTCCGGAAGGGCCTTGCGGCCGAACTGGACTGGCTGAGCGGGGCCTCCGAAGCCTAGCTGCCCGGTTCTGGGCCCTTACCGGCGGTCAGCCGCAGGTCAGACCCTCCACCAGCCTCCTCAACTCCCCGACCATGTAGAGCGGAAGGGACAGCAGGTCGTACTCCACCGGCCGGCTGCCTCCCCTTCCGTCTCCGAGCAGGTGCCGCGCCCTGCCGAACGAAGGGGGACGGGTGTCGAACCGGACGGCGAGGCCGGTGCCTCTCTCCCTCGCGAAAGCCATCAGGGACTTCATAGAGCCGGAGCTTCCCGCCTTCACCTCGACCGGGACAACGCGCTCCCCGCAGGCAGTGAGGAAGTCCACCTCAGCGTTGCTGCTCCGCCCCTCTCTCAGCCAGAAGTGAAGGGCCGGGCGCTCCCAGGGCCGCCCGGCGAAGAGGAGGTGCTGGGCGATGAACTGCTCCGCCAGCCTGCCCTCGTTCACGAAGCGGCTGTCGGAGATCCGGTCGAGGGGTATCCTCGCCACGCCCGTCATCTGCGACATCAGCCCCACGTCGAGGAAGTAGAGCTTGAAGACGGACGGCCTGGCCTCGGCACCCAGCGGCACCCCGTTGCCGGCGCTGTGGACCGCCGGGAAGACCACCGTCGCCGCCTCGAGCGTCTCGATTGCCCGCCGCACGACGGCTGCTCGCGCATCCGGGGCGATTCGGGAGTAGGCGACCTTCTCACCCGCGTGGGCCGCGACCCAGTCGTAGACTCTCCTCAGCATGAGGAGGTCCGACCTTCCGGAGTACCCCGCGAAGTCGTCCCGGTAGGTGTTGATGATCGAGGCCCTGACCTGCTCCGCCATGGTCGGATCGCCGGACTCGAGGGCCCTCTCGGCGGCTTCGGGCATTCCGCCGGTGATGATGAATCGCCTGAGCAGGTCGAGCAGTCTCCGATGGGCTGCCTCGGGGAAGCTCGCGCCCGGCCGCCAGCCCCGGATCAGACCGAGCTCCTCCGAGGCCGTGCGATCGGCCATCAGCACCTCTCCGAAGCTGAGCGGGCCCATGAAGAGGTACTCCATCCTGCCGACCGGGACGGAGCTGGCCCCGGCCCCCAGCTCCATGTCCAGCAGCGACCCCGCCGCCAGGTATCGCAGGTCCGGCCTTCGCTGCCTCAGGTAGCGCATGGCGCCCATCGCCGACGGCGCCGCCTGGATCTCGTCCAGGAAGACGACGTCCCCCCCGGAGGGCGATCCGCCTGCGGTGAAGGAAAGCTCCTCCAGGATCCTGGAGGCGTCGTTCGTCGCGAAGACCCTCTCCAGCTCGGGGTGCTCCTCGAGGTTCACCTCCATGACGCGCACGTCAGATGAGGCAAGCGACGGGATGCTGCGCACGGCGGTCGTCTTCCCCACCTGCCGGGCCCCTCTGAGGAGCAGGCACCTGGGGTCGCGGGACCCGAGCCATTCGGCCAGCCTGTCGAACACATGCCTTCTGATCAACACCGGCTCCGTTCAAACATACCCTTGTTTCATCAT
>JAFGKQ010000267.1 GCA_016928495.1 Candidatus Fermentibacterales bacterium | reverse complement strand
TATGGGATGCCGTACTTGCCGGTCATCTCCCAGAGCGGCCTCAGCTCCTCGCCCTCCCAGTCGAAGTCACTCGTCAGGTTGTATGTGGGGATCGGGAAGGTGAAGATGCGTCCCTTGGAGTCGCCCTGCATCATGAGATCGGCGAAGGCCCGGTTGATCAGGTTCATCTCCTGCTGGAACTCGCCGTAGGTCTGGTCCAGCTCCCTGCCCGCCACGACTGCCGGCTGGTCCCTCAGTGTCGCCGGCACCCTGAGGTCCATGGTGATGTTGGTGAAGGGTGTCTGGAATCCGACCCTGGTGGGGATGTTCACGTTGAAGAGGAACTCCTGCAGCGCCTGCCTCACCTCCGGCTCGCCAAGCCCGTCGCGGCGGACGAAGGGGCTCAGCAGGGTGTCGAAGTTGCTGAAGGCCTGAGCGCCCGCGGCCTCGCCCTGGAGCGTGTAGAAGAAGTTGACGATCTGGCCCAGCGCGCTCCGCAGGTGCTTCGGAGGTGCCGACTCGATCTTGCCCCTGGCCCCCCTGAAGCCTTCCCTGAGCAGCTGGCCCAGGTCCCAGCCCACGCAGTATGGCCCGAGAATGCCGAGGTCGTGGATGTGGAGGTCCCCGCTCTCGTGGGCCGTCTTGACCCTCGGCGTGTAGATGCGGCTCAGCCAGTAGCGGGCGGTCATGGAGGAGGAGAGATAGAAGTTGAGCCCCTGGAGGGAGTAGTTCATGTTGGAGTTCTCGTTGACGCGCCAGTCGTCCCTGGTCAGGTAGGAGCCCACCAGGCCCTCGATGTCGCTGACGAGCCGATCGGCTTCCCGCGCCTCCGCCCGCTTCTCCCTGTAGAGTATGAACTCCCTCGCAGCCGCCGTGAGGCCGCGCAGCACCAGGGTGTCCTCCACGTAGTCCTGGACCTCTTCCAGAGTTGGTATCGTGCCCTTGCGGAAGAAGTTCATGTAGAGCGAGGCTTCGACCTGGTCGGCCAGCTCTCTGGAGTCGTCCTGCGTGTCGGAGGCTTTCAGGGCGGCGCTGATGGCGGTCTCGATCTTGTGCTTGCGGTACTGGGCCACCTGGCCCGCCCTGTTCCTGACCAACCAGTCCAAGGCCACTGCCCCCCCGAGAGGATGATGAGTGAAGAACGCGGATGAAGAACCGGCCTGCATCGGGCCGGGCTTCCAGATAATACCCGGGTCGCCGCTTCCGTCAAGGCCCGGGATACAACATATAGGGCTGCGAGCAGCAGTGCGTCCTATATATCGTAGTGCTGCGAGAGCTGGACGAGAGACCTCGAGACCTTATACTCAGCCCCTGGACCGCAACGAGGGAGGCTCTCCTGGACGACAATCGCAGGGCGGTGGTGCTCGGGCTCACGGCGGTGCTGCTCTGGTCCACCGCCGCTTCCGCCTTCAAGATCAGCCTGCGCTACACGACCCCCTTCATGCTGCTCTTCTGCTCTTCCGCCGTCTCTCTGATCGTGCTCCTGGTCTGGAACCTGGCCCGCTGCCGGGTCTCCCGGGCGGACGGCAGCAACGGGCCGCGCCGCGATCTGATCGCTCTTGCCGCGCTGAGAGGGCTGCTGAACCCCTTCCTGTACTACCTGGTCCTGTTCGAGGCCTACTACAGGCTTCCGGCCCAGATCGCCATGGTGGTCAACTACCTCTGGCCCGTGAGCCTCGTGCTTCTCTCGATTCCGCTTCTGGGGCAGAGGATAGGTGCCGGCCGCCTGCTCGCGATACTGCTCAGCTTCTGCGGAGTGATGGTCCTGGCCCTGGGCAACTCGTCTTCGGGCTCCGGGACCGACATGGCGGCGATGGCCCTTGCACTCGCCAGCACCGTGATCTGGGCACTGTTCTGGGTCCTTAGCGTCAGAAACAGGGGCAGAGAAGCTGTGAAGCTCCTCCTGGGCTTCGTCTTCGGGCTGTGCTACCTGTCCGTCTACGGTTTGGTCCGCGGGTGTTTCCGGCTTCCGCCTCTCGAGGGCATTCTCGGCGCAGCCTGGGTCGGGGTGTTCGAGATGGGTCTGACCTACCTGATCTGGCTGAGGGCCCTGAGCCTCGCCGAGACCTCCGCCAGGGTAGGCAGCCTCATCTACCTCACTCCGTTCCTGTCACTGCTCTGGATCGCGGTAGCGACGGGCGAGGCCGTAACCCCGGCAACCGTTGGAGGGCTGCTTCTCGTCGTCGGCGGAATCGCGGCCGGAGCCAGGCTGGACCGAGTTCGGGTCTCCGTTCGCTAGACCAGATCCAGCAGTATCCTCCTCAGGAGTGTCTTGGACACGGCGAGGACCAGAACCGCCCCCATGACGACGGCCAGAGTAAGCGGCGTCCATTCGTTGAGCACGTAGGCCAGGGCTGCTCCGGCCGCCGGAGGGTGCTCGGTGTCGGTTATCGTCATCACGAGGATCGAGAGGCCTACCGAGAGTGCTCCGAACAGGGCTATGGCCGAGTGCCAGCCCGAGAGGGTCTCGACGCCCGCTGCCCCGGCGGCTGCCGAGCACGCGATGCCTGCCAGTGTGCCCACGATGTAGCCGCCCAGGAGTCTCCTGGGCTGCGCCGATGCAGCCCTGGGCGAAGCGAACACTATGAAGGAGCTGGCCCCCAGGGTGGCTATTATCGCGGTCTGGTGGACCGCATCCAGCAGCAGAAGGACCGCCAGTATCACGAGGGAGGCCAGGACGCACTGGAAGACATAGCGCAGGAGGTTGTGCCGCAGCTTCCGGTCGATTACCGGTCCGGCCAGTCCCTGTCTGCGCGGGGTCATGTCCATGAGCTCTCCTTCGGCGTCCGGGGCTGGCCAGCGGCCCGGGCCGGTCCGTCCTTCCGGGCAGCAAGTCTTGCGCCTGTCCGGCCGCTCGTCAAGCATGAGGATGAGCCGGCCGGGTGCCCCGGGAGGGATCAGGACGGGCCCGTGGCGAGGCCCCCGGCCAGCGACACGAACCAGCCGCCGACTCCCATTCGCGCCTTCGCGACCGCCAGCAGATCCTCCGGAGTCAGCGCCAGGGTCCGCTCCAGAATCGCGAGATCCTCCTCCAGGGGAAGCCCCTCCACCAGGCGCCTCATGAGCCTCGCGGCGAGAGACTCGTACTCCATGTTGCTCAGCGCGTGCCTTCCCACCGCGCTCGACTTCACGAGAAGCAGCTCCGCGGGCTCGACCCCCTGGCGGCAGACCTTCTCGCACTCACCCATCAGAGAGTCGAGCGCCAGCCCGGCGTTTCCGGCACCCGTCGAGAGGTAGGCGACGAAGCGACCGGCCTCCCGGCGGGGCGCGTAGTCGCTGCCCACGGAATAGGCCAGCCCCTGCTCCTCCCTGAGGACATGACCCAGCCTGGAGCCCAGCCCGCCGCCGAGCACCATGTTCAGGGCGCTGAAGGCTGTCCTCTCCATCGGGGGGGCATCGCGCGAGGGGGCCTGACATGACAGCGCGATGGCGACCTGGAGCCTGCCCCTCATCAGGGTGTCCTTCCTCGCGAGTCCCTCGTGACTGGCGATGCCGGGTCCCAGGAGCGGCGGCAAGGCCTGGTCCGGCGGGTCCGACCAGCCCCGTGATGCCCTCTCCATCATCCCTGCCAGGAGCTCGGGGTCGCCCGCGTCTCCGACGACGACCACGATGCTCCCCGATGGCCTGCAACACGCCCGGTGGAACTCCACCAGATCCGATCTGCCGATCTTGTCGAGGGACTCCATCGACGGTATCCGGTCGGGCCTGCCAGGCATCGCCATCATCTCTTCGAGCTTCTCGAAGGCCTGTCCGAAGGTGGAGTCCCTCCTGTGCGCGAGCTCCGCCTTCTCCGCCGCCCTTACGATCTCCAGGTGCTCCTCCGCGAAGCTGGGCGATCCCAGCATCGCGAAGAGGGCTTCCAGAGTGCGCTCGAAGGCCCGGGAGGGTACCGAGTAGGAGGTGCCGGCGTACTCCTCGCGCGCGGCGAGGTCTATCGCCGTGCCGTTGTCCTCGAAGGCGCTGTGAAGGGCCGAGTGGTCGAAACCCCCGGCTCCGTGGAGCATGGTCTCGGCGGTGACCGCTGCAAGGCCCGGCAGGCCCGGCGGTTCCCGGTGGGTGGCCATCGGCACGGAGATGGCCAGCGCGACGATCGGGAAGCTCGAGTCCCTTCGGTAGACCAGCCTCGAGCCGTTCGGAAGAGACATCTCGACCGCTCCGGCCGATACCGATGCCGAGGGCGGCTCGAGCATGGAGTCGGGTATATCCAGTCCCTCGTAGTCTATCGCGGAGGGAGGGGAGACATCCCCGGAGATGCCTTCCGGCAGAGCGGCGGAGCCGGTCCCACCTCCTGGTCGCGCCGACGCCGGCCGGAGCAGAGCGAGAGTGGAATTGCCCTCCCCTAAGTAGCGAGCTGCGGCTTCGACAAGGTCCCCGGAGTCGAGGGAGGAGAGCCTCTCGACGGTCCTCTCGGAGTGACGGCAGTCTCCGAACAGGCACTCCCCTGAGACGAGGTCCATCGCGCGCCCGATAGGGCTCGAGTCGGCGAGCTGGAGCATGGAGGCGAGTCTGTTCCTCTGTCTCTCGAACTCCTCCCGCCCGACCCGGCCGGCGGCCAGGCTCGAGATCTCCCTGTTGATGATCTCTCGGGCCGACTCCGGCTCGATGCCAGGGTCGAGGACCGCCCGGATCACGAAGAGCCCCGGGTCGATGCCGCAGTCGCAGCTCGCGGAGACATCCACCGCCAGGCCGGCCCGGACCAGAGCCTCCTCCAGCCGGCTCGAGCGTCCGCCTGCGAGCCATGCTGCCGCCATCTCCAGGAGACAACTGTCCGGATGGTCTCCACTCGGCGCCCTGAAGGCGAGCGCAAACCTGGAGAGGCTCGAGTCGTGCTCGATCTCCACGAGCCGGCTCGATGTCTGAGGTGGCTCGGCAGGCGGCTCGGGCTGCTCGACCCCTTCGTCCGGTATTCCGCCGAAGAACCTCTGTGCTTCCTCTTCCGCTCTCCCGGCGTCGATATCACCGACTATCGCGAGAAAGGCGTTTCCAGGGCGATAGTGGGCCCGGTAGAAGCTGGCGAGCTCATGCGGGTCGAACTTCCTGATGTCGTCTCTGGTCCCGGGAATGGGGAAGCGATAGGGATGGACCGTGAAGGCCGTGGCGTAGAGGGCCTCCTCGAGGGCGCCGGAGGGGGAGTCGACGCTCGTCAGCATCCACTCCTCCTCGACAACCTTGCGTTCCGATCGGACCTCGTCGGGATC
>JAFGKQ010000266.1 GCA_016928495.1 Candidatus Fermentibacterales bacterium | reverse complement strand
GAAGAGGTCGCCTCAGGGCTTCAGGTTCGATCTGGGGCCCCACAGGTTCCACACTCAGAAGCCCGAGCTCCTCGATCGTGTCAGGGACGTCCTGGAGGGCCGCCTCGTCGAACTGGAGCGAACCAGCAGGATACGGCTCCTCGATCGCTACTTCCACTATCCCCTCTCCCTGGGGGACGTCCTCTCGCAGATGCCCTTGCATACCTCGCTCGGCATCGTATTCAGCTACGTCACGGAGAAGGCAAGAGGCCTGCTGGGCAGGAGGCGGGACGAGAACTTCCGGGACTGGGTCGCGCACCGATTCGGCCAGCGGCTCTACGACATCTACTTCGGGCCCTACACGGAGAAGCTGTGGGGCTGCCCATCGACGCGGCTCTCCGCGGACTGGGCCAGTCAGCGGATCTCCGTCCCCAGCCTTACCAGGCTTGTCAGAGAGACGGTATTCCCGGGAGACAGGGACATCAGGAGCCTGGTCAGCACCTTCCACTACCCGGCAGGGGGAATCGGGCGAATAGCCGAATCCTTCGCGGCAAGGATCGAGCGGGCGGGCGGCAGGCTGCTGTTCGGCGCTGTCCCGAGGGCGGTGCGCAGGTCTCCGGGTGGCTTCCTGATAGACACGGACGACGAGGAGATCGAGGTCGCCAGCATCGTGAGCACGATCCCCGTGACCGACTACGTCGACCTGCTCGGGCCTCTTTTGCAGGACGCTGTCCAGGACGCGGCGGAGGAGCTGGTCTTCAGGAGTCTGGTCTTCGTCGCCGTCCGCATCCGGGGTCGCATCAGGGCCAGGGACCACTGGATCTACATCCCCGAGTCGAAGTACCTTTTCAACAGGCTGTCCATCCCCGAGAACTTCGATCCGGACCTTCCGCCGGACCAGACCCAGCTGGTCTTCGAGTTCAGTTGCCAGCATGGAGATGACATCTGGACGGGAGACCTGGCTCTGGTGAGATCGGCTGTCGAGGGAGGCGAGGCGCTAGGTCTGCTGAGTCAAAGCGATGTTCTGGACACGACCATCGAGAGGCAGTCCCACGCGTATCCCATCTACCTGCTGGGATACGAGAAGAACGTGAGGGTGGTCCTGGACGCCCTCGACGACCTTCCGGGCTCTGTCACGTGCGGCAGGCAGGGCCTCTTCAGGTACAACAACATGGACCATTCGATAGAGATGGGGCAGTGCGCCGCCGCCGAGATCCTCGGCTCCCCTCATGCCGTCAGGCGCCAGTTCCAGTGGGACGAGTCCGTCTGGGCCGACGGGTAGTTCGGGGACGTAGTTAAAGAAACTTAAGAAACTTGCCCATTTAATGTGAGTCGTTGCGCTTATAGCGCCTCAGTTGTTCCTTTTAGTACCCCCCTCACGTCAGAGGGAGGATAATGGGACAAGTTTCTTAAGTTTCTTTAACTACGTCCCCGACTTGATCGAGAAGAACAGGGCCCAGGCCAGCCTGTTGAAATGCTCATCCGGATCGATCAGGTACGCTACCGCAGGGGTGACTGCCCACCTGTCGTGATCCGAGCTGAGCGACACCGAGCCATTGATGGCAAACAGCACCGCCGGATCCTCCGAGTCCCCCATGTCCCTCTCATGGGGAATGACCCTGCCACTCAGATTGAGCCTCGCAACGTCCGCGAGGGGGATTGTCCCGTGCAACCCGAGGTCAAGGAGATTGCAGTCGAACGAGTTTTCTCTCCAGTTCGCGGTACTGCTCAGACTCAGGCTCACCCACTGCGAGATTCCGAAGTGGCCCTGCCATCCGAGGTAGAACCAGTCCTCGATCTCGGGATTGTCATGGTCCGCAAACTCGAATCGTAGAGCAGCTTGCGCTCTGCAGCCGATCAAGGGCACTCTGGCCGTTCCGAAAGCCGCGCTGATTCCGTAGTTGCGGGTCTCCGTGCCAGAGTCGTCGCCGTTCTCGTACTGAATGCAGGAGAACCCCGGCCGTATCTCGACTCCCCCTTTGGGAAGGAGACTGCCGGGACTGGGATCCACGAACAATGGGGTTCTGCAACCCGAGACTAGAACTGCCAGAAGTCCTGCACCAGCAACCAGAGCCAGTACATACGGATGCTCTCTCATTCCTTCCCCTCCGTGCTCCAGGCTTGCCGGAAGCCTCCCCACATCGTAGGACTATAACCAATGGGGCTCCGCAAAACAGACGGAAAGGAGGGGGCACATGATCCGCTCTGTTCCTGCCACCTGGGGAAGGCTGGCTCTTGCAGCTACCCTCAGCCTCCTGATCCTCGCGTGCGAAGACGCGACCTACCCTTTTCAGCAGGTCTCCGGTCCTTTCGATTTCTATTACGTTCTGCCGGACTCCGGCCTGGTGTCCGTTACCGCGGTGAACTCCTACCTCGTCCAGGTCAGATGGCTGATCGAGAACGAGACTCAGGACCAGGGCGACCACAGCGTGTACTGGGACCTGCTCGACGATGACCAACAGGTCATCGAGAACGGGCTCTACTTCATCAGGGTCTACCTCGATGGGGACAAGATCCTGACGTCCCTGTTCGAGGTGTCCCGATGATCGCGGGGTTGCTCCCGGTAGTCCTGCTGCTCACAGGGCAGACCTTCGCGGGCCTGCAGCTGGACTCCCGGAAGCCGGCCGCCTCCGAGGAGCAGGAGCCGCCGGCCAGCTTCCGGCTCGGTATGGGGATGGGCGTGAGCTTCGTGGACATGGCGGACGAGGAAGCCCTGGAGGAGGAGTTCATGCAGGCCGGCGTGGGCTACGATCTGGACTACCCGGCATGGGGCTTCGACATCGAGGTGCTCGGGAACATCTCGGATCGCTTCCGGGGACGGCTCGGGCTGACCATGAATACCGTATCCGGGGCCTATCAGGAGGCATCCGCCAGTTGGGAGTACATCTGGTTGGGCCTCTTCACGGGTGGACTCGCTTTCCTCTTCGGTCCGCCATCGACTGATGTAATCGACATGAGCGACATGTGCATATCGGTCGAGGCTACCGGGTTCTACCGGCTCGGTGGAAGCGACGCCGTCGGGTTCTACCTCGGGGCCGGCCCCACCTACAACAGCATCAGCAGAGAGCTGCGATCACCCGATACCGGCGTGAAGGGAGGAGGCTCGTCATTCGGTGTTCTGGGAGCCCTGAGGCTCGACCAGGAACGGACACACAGGCTACTGGGCTGCATTCCTATCCTGCTGGGAGTGGAGGCAGGCTACAGGTACTGCCCGGTGGAGATCGATGACGAAGAAGCCGAGGGGTTCACGGTCGATTTCTCGGGCCCCTACATCCGGGTCGGGAACTACATCGGGCTGTAGCCGGGGAACTGGGGACGTAGTTAAAGAAACTTAAGAAACTTGGCTTATTAAAGGGATTATGTGCCCTTAATAGGGCAATAGGGTTCTTGTGACACTCCTGCTAGCAATCCGTTATTGAAGGTATCTAGAGGATAATAGGGCAAGTTTCTTAAGTTTCTTTAACTACGTCCCCGAGCTCACCCGAGCTCAGCGCGAGGCCAGCTGGATGTCTCCGTTGGTGGCCACGATGTCCACAATCGCTCCGCTGTCACCGAGGACCACCTCGAATCTCGTCCCCATGAGGTGCCGGACATCTATGTCAGTGCCCTCGGTCCGCAGCTCCCCGTTGGACACCCGGAGCCTGAGATCAGCGTTCACGTTCTCACCCAGGTAGATCAGGGCCCCGCCATTGCTGACCTTTATGCGGCCATCCACCGTCGGCGACTCCACCAGCTCAGTCGTTACCAGCCCGTGAGTGGTGTCCAGAACAAGGAACCCCTCGTTGTCACCTATCATGGTGATGTTCCCGTTGGTCGTGCTGGCGGAGATCAGTCCCCGGTGTCCGGTTATCGTCACATCCCCGTTGGTTGACTCGAGCTGCGCGTCTCCCACGGTCCCGGCAAGGACGATATCACCGTTGTAGCTGGTCACGCGCTCGACGCTCATGCCCATGGGTACCCTCAGATGGAGGTCGACGGAGGCCCTGACATCTGCCTCCAGGAAGGACGTCTCGATGCGGAATGGCTCGCCGGATTCGATGTTCAGGACGATCCTGTCGAACTCGTCGGCCCCGCCCCAGCTCGTTCTGACGACCATGACCTCGATCTCCTTGTGATCCCAGGTTCCTATGGTCACGTCGCCACAGGCGTTGTCCACGAGAAGGCCCATGCCCGGCTCGGCGGGGTGCCGTTGGACCTCTTCCCGGCTGATCCTGAACAGACTGCAGGAGACCGGGGCCAGGAGAGGAATGCAGAAAACCAGTCCGGTCACCAGCTGGCCAGGGCGGAGCTTCGTCATGCGTTTTCCAGGAGGTCGCTCTGGCTCCCGGGTTCGAGAGCGCTTTCCACAAGAAGCCTGGCCAGTGAGTCGCAGGGAGAATCCGATATCCTGGATGCCGCCTTGCTGACGAGAGCCACCGCCTCACCTTCGAGATCCTCGTGACTGAGTCCGAACAGACGGCACATCCTCTCACTGAGTCCCGCCAGGCCGGAAGCCCTTCCGACCTCGAACCCGAACATGCTCATCTCGTCCAGCCCTGTCTGATCGTGTGCCGGCGCCATGCGTGCGCCCGCCGCAGCCGAGAAGCGCCCGAAGCACTCCCTGAGGGTAACGGGCATCTCGCCGCCACTGAGACGGAGCCTCTCGAGCACGTCGGGGTCCTTCTCCTCCACTTCCAGGGACATCCTGTCCAGGGCCCCTCTCGCGCCCAAGGCCCTGATGGCGTCGGCTACCAGAACAGGCGCATGCCGGTCCCCCCTGCTCCCTGTTCCACAGAGGTTCTCGAGGGCAAGCGGGATCAGGGCATCGCCTACGAGCAGGGCCGTCGCCTCTCCGTAGTCCAGGAGAAGGCTGTTTCCCCCTCCCAGCCCGACCACCGGAAGATGTGATGCGAGCGCTGCTTCGAGCATGATCACGGACACCCCGGGCAGAAGGCCCACCTCCGGATCGGCCCCGCAGTGGGCAGCGGCGGCACACGAGAGAAGGCCCCTGTCGCAGTCCTGCTGCTCGAGCGCGTCCAGTATCGCGGAGCGCAGATCCTGCGGCATCGGATCGGGACACGAAGAAGTCAGCTCCTGGAAGCGCTCGGCGACCGAGCCCGCGAGCCTCTCGCGCCATCGCTGAAGCAGCACTGCTAGTGCTCCTCGCCATCACTGTGACCGGTGAGGGCGAGCAGCCGCTCGCGCAACACCGCACTCGTCAGTGAGCTCTCCAGGACCCCATCCGCCGCGAGCGAGAACTTGCCGGTTTCCTCGCTGATCACCACCGCTATGGCATCCGAGCTCTCGGCGATACCCAGGGCCGCCCTGTGCCGGGTGCCCTTGCCCGCCACGTAGTCCTCCTGAGTCGAGAGAGGCAGGATCACTGCGGCACCGACTATCCTGTCGTTCTTGATGATCACTGCACCATCGTGGAGGGGCCCGGGGGGTTCGAGGATGGAGCCGAGCAGCTCGGCGCTTACCCTCGTATCGAGCTTCATGCCGCCCTCGTAGAGGTTCTTCGGGGACTCCGCCCTCTCCAGCACGATGAGGCCGCCGAGCTGCCTGCGCCTCAGATACTTCGCCGTCTCGAGGATCGTGTCTATCGTGTTCTGCTGCGTCCAGACCCTATCGCGCCCGAAGGGGATGTGCTCCTCCAGGAAGATCGCCAGGTTCGAGAGCACGTCCCTGATCTCGCTGTGGAACAGGAACACGAGGGCCAGGAAGGCGAACGGTATCACCCTGCTGACCAGATACCCCACTATCGTGAAATCCAGCGCCCTCAGCGCCATGCCGGCACCGATGATGACGACGAAGAGCAACGTGATCTTGAGGGCCCGGGTCTTCAAGAGCTCGCTCAGCAGCTTGCGGACGACCAGGGCTACTATGAGAACGTCGGCGGCCTGAGCCAGCCAGAACCCGCTGAACAGAGGCTGCCCGAGTGGTGGAGACAAGGCCCCTATCATCCCCCCTTCAGCGAGGCGCCGAGCCGGATCGCGCTGAGAGTGCCTGCCACGTCGTGAACACGGAGCATGTCGGCGTCATGCGCCACCATCGCCGTCACGATGTGAGTATACGCATCCCGCTGTTCTGCCGGTACGTCTCCCAGGAGGTGGGCTATGAAGCTCTTTCTCGAGTGTCCCAGCAGGACCGGCAGCCCCAGCCATCGGAGCTCGGACAGCCTGCGGAGTATCTCGAGGTTGTCGCCGAGCCGCTTTCCGAAGCCTATCCCGGGATCCACGATGATGAGCTCGCGGCGCACGCCTGCCTCGACCGCACGGGCCACGGCCCCGGCCAGGAAGGCGTAGATCTCACCCACGCAGTCCTCATAGGCGGGGTCCACCTGCATGTCGGCCGGCGTCCCCTTCATGTGCATCAACACGACCGGCACGCCAGCCCGGGCAGCCAGCTCCCGGAGCCCGGCGTCCGCCAGGGCCCTGACATCGTTGATCATGCAGGCCCCCGCGTCGAGCGCCGCTGCTGCTACCTTCGCACTCGATGTGTCTATCGAGACCAGCGCGCCGGGGTCGGAACGCACGATCTCCCGGATCACGGGGATCACCCTGTCTATCTGCACTCCCTCCGGAACTGGAAGCGCTCCCGGCCTCGTCGACTCCGCTCCCACATCTATGACGGACGCGCCCTCGGATATCATCGACAGCGCGTGCGACACTGCCGCGTCAGGATCCAGATAGATCCCGCCATCGGAGAAGGAGTCCGGCGTGACGTTGAGCACGCCGATCACCGCCGGGAGCCCGGAGAAGTCGATCCTGCGATCGTCCCACTCCAGCGACTCCGGCCGGGCAGGAGGGGAGTCCAGAGCGCTCGATATCCGGCGGCCGATCTCGGGTAGCCCGAAGGGCTGGTGCTCGAGAGAAAGGCAGGCCAGCCTGAGGTTCCTGGGAGTGCCCATGACCAGGGCTCCCGTCTCCTCGCAGCGGCAGGTGATCGTATCGCGACTGATGATGGCGTCGCAACCCGAGGCCAGCATGCTCTGCTTCAGAATGGAGGCCGCCGGTGCCCTGATGGGATCCACCCTGAAGACCAGGATGCCGCTTCTCTCACGGACCCGGTCCCAGCAGTCCGTGTCTGCCCCGATCAGCTCTAGCTCCCTCAGCCAGTCCCGCTGGCAGGAGAGATGCAGGCGCCTCAGACCCGGCGTCATCTCGACGGTATGGTCCTGCCGATCAGCGACAGCGCCTCGGATCTGGTCTCGTGCCTTCGAAGAAAGCCCCGCATCGCAGAGGTCACGATCCTGGAGTCCCTCTTCCTCACGCCCCTCATCGCCAGGCACATGTGCTCGGCCTCCATCACGACCAGCACGCCCTTGGCGTTGATCTCCGCCATGAGCCGGTCGGCGATCTCCGTCGTCAGGCGCTCCTGTATGGTCGGTCTGGCAGCCATCAGCTCGACCGTCTCGACTATCGCGCTCAGCCCTGCAATGCGGTCGTTCGACGGTATGTAGACCACATCGCATCTTCCTATGTAGGGTAGCAGATGATGCTCGCAAATGGACGAGAAGCTGATGTCCTTAACGATGATGAGCTCGTCCTGGTTCGCAGTCTCGAGGGTCCTTATGGGCTTCATGCAGCCAGGCTCCAGTCCCCTGCAGATCTCGGCATAGGCCCTGGCAACGCGTTCAGGTGTCTCCCTGAGACCATCCCTGCCGGGGTCCTCTCCGAGGCCCTCGAGGATCATCCTGACGCCGTCTCTTATCCTGTCGAGGTCCATCTCAATCCGGGCCTTCCGCCTGTCCTTCGGCAGCACCTTCGTCCGCCTCCGGCTGTTCGAGCTTCCTGACCAGCTCATGGATCTGCTCGCTGGTCAGGGTTTCGTTCACCAGGAGCTGTTCCATCATAGCCTCCAGGATGTTCACTCTCGATTTCAGTATGCCCAAGGCGCTCTCGTAGGCCTGGTCGACCAGGCGACGGATCTCCGAGTCGATGATCTCTGCCGTGCTCTCGGAGTAGTTCCTGATCCTGCCCATGTCTCTTCCCAGGAAGATCGGCTCCCCGGACTCGCCCAGGGTCACGGATCCCAGCGCGGAGCTCATGCCCCACTCGCAGACCATCCTCCTGGCCAGCTCGGTCGCCTTCTCGAGATCGTCCCCCGCCCCGGTGCTGAGCGTGTTCAGGTAGAAGGACTCCGAAGCCCTGCCGCCCATCAGCCTTGCCAGGACCCCCATGCAGTACTCGAGCGAGTAGTTGTGCCTGTCGTCCATCGGCAGGAAGCTGGTCGCCCCGAGGGACCTGCCCCGCGGCACTATCGTGACCTTGTGGACGGGATCGGACCCCGGGGTGAACATGGCCACCAGAGCGTGACCGCTCTCGTGAACCGCAGTCAGTTTCTTCTCTTCGTCGCTTATCACCAGACTGCGCCTCTCGATGCCCATGACTATGCGGTCGGTCGCCGCGTCGAAATCCTCCGGCTCGATCACGTTCGACCGGCGCCTTGCGGCCCTTAGCGCGGCTTCGTTCGCGAGATTCTCCAGATCCGCTCCGTTGAACCCCGGTGTGGAGCGCGCGATCCTGCCGAGATCGACGTCGTCGGAAAGGGGCATCCTCCGGGTGTGGATCTTCAGTATGGCCTCACGCCCCCTGACATCGGGCATGTTGACCATGATCCGCCTGTCGAACCTGCCAGGCCGGAGAAGAGCGGGATCGAGCACATCCGGCCTGTTGGTGGCCGCCATGACTATCACGCCCTCGTTGGGCTCGAACCCGTCCATCTCCACGAGCAGGGCGTTGAGCGTCTGCTCCCGCTCGTCGTGACCACCCCCGAGGCCCGATCCCCTGTGCCTGCCGACAGCGTCGATCTCGTCGATGAAGATGATGCAGGGGGCCTTGGCCTTGCCCTGGCTGAACAGGTCCCTCACCCTGGAGGCTCCCACCCCGACGAACATCTCCACGAAATCCGAGCCGCTCATGGAGAAGAAGGGGACCTCGGCCTCGCCCGCGACGGCCCTGGCCAGAAGCGTCTTGCCCGTGCCGGGCGGGCCCAGCAGCAGGACCCCCTTCGGCACCTTGCCACCCAGCCTGCTGAACTTCTTGGGCTCTTTCAGGAACTCGATGACCTCCTCGAGCTCCTCCTTGGCCTCGTCGGCCCCCGCAACGTCGTCGAAGGTCACCTTCGGCCTGTCCGAGGTGAACAGCCTGGCCCTGCTCTTGCCGAACGAGAACGCCCTGTTGCCCCCTCCTGCATTCCTCATGATGAAGATCCAGAAGGCTACGAGCAGCAGTATCGGGCCGACGCTGAACAGGATTTGCAGGAAGTCCAGGCTCTCGGGTCGTCCCTCTATCGCGACCCCGTGGGCGCTCAGCGAGTCGATGACAGCCGTGCTCTCGAGCGGGATGAAGCTGCTGAACCTCTCGTAGCTGGCGCCCTCGACGGTCTGCGGAACCACGAAGTCCCCGCTGATGGCGCCACCGGTTTCGATTGCGACCTTCTGCACCTGTCCGTTGCCGACGAAGGCCAGAAGCTCCGAGTAGGTTATCTCGACCGATCCCCTGTCGCCGCCGAAGATGGAGAAGATCGTCACGGTGAGGAGCCCCAGCAGTATCCACAGGGACAGGGTGCGCATGGAGCACCCGTACCTCACTGGAGGAGGGGGCTCGCCGGGCGGCTTGCGCCCGTCAGGGCCTTGGGGGCGATTGTCTGCCATGTTCTGGAGGGCTTCTCCCTGTCCTGTTAGCTGATGCCCTCGCTGCCCCCGTCACCCGGAGGTCCCTCGAGAGCCACGATGTGCTGCAGGTTCCTACCGACACCGCCCGGATGGTCGAGGCCGTAGCCGTAGACGAACCTGTCGGGTATGCTGAAGCCGACCCAGTCGACTTCGACCTCGACCTTCCTCGCATCTGTCTTGTCTAGCAGCACTACGGTACGAAGCGAGGCCGGCTTCCGCGACCGGATCAGCCTGTGAATATAGGCCAGGGTGTTGCCGCTGTCTACGATGTCCTCGATCATAAGGACGTGTCTGCCAGCGAGTGGCATCGACGCATCCAGAGTGAGCCTGACCTCGCCCGAGCTGACCACTCCGCTGCCATAGCTCTGGGCCCCGAGGAACTCGATCTGCATCTCGACTCCGGCCATCGCTCTGACCAGATCCGCTCCGAAGATGAAGCCGCCCTTGAGCAGCGGTATGACGACCGGGTTCAGCCCCCTGTAGTGATCCGAGAGCTCCGAGCCCAGCTCCGCCACGCGACGCCTGATCTGATCCTGCGTTAGGATGACCCGCATCCTCCCGGCCCCCTCCAGGCTCGATCCCATCATCCCTCCTCGGTGCTCTCACGGTCCGGGCGGCCCTCGATCCTGATGTTGTCCCTGTCCGCTGTCATGCCGGCCCCTCCCGGAAGAGGGTGCTCTCCCGACTTGCCCGAGCATATCCATCTGTCGGCCTTCTCGAGCTCCAGGGCACCGAACCTGGGCCTTCCGCACAGCGTCCAGAGCACCCCCAGCCTCAGAG
>JAFGKQ010000265.1 GCA_016928495.1 Candidatus Fermentibacterales bacterium | reverse complement strand
TGCTCCCTCGCGGTCCTGGCGAACGCCTCCAGCAGAGCCTCCGTGTCGAAGCCGCTCCCGCGCCACGGCCTCAGATGGACCCTCGCGATATCCCCCGAAGGTGAGATGCCGTCAAGCAACGCTTCCTCCGGCCCCTCCCCCATCTCCTGCATCTCCCGCAACAGACGCTCCCGTGCGATGCCCGGATCCGGCATGTCATGCGAGCTGCCCATGGCGGCCTGGAACAGCAGCTTATAGAGGTCCGCGGGCTCCATCAGCGGGTATCGCCTCAGGTGCTCCAGGATCAGGCTCTGGACGCTCCGGTCACTGCCGCCGGAAGGGATCATCACCGCCGCAGCCCTTCAAGAGTCGAATTCCGGGTAGAACGGCGATCCGGCAGGAACCGCCGCAGCCCCCTCAGGGGGACGGCTGGGGGTTCATCTCGATATCGGACCTCGGATCGACGATGCTGTCGGGAACGTGGAGACCGAGCACCACGACACCGGATGCGCTGACGTGCGTCGGTTCGAGCGTCACCTCGTCGAAGGCGAACTCGGGAACCGCATCGACCAGGATCTCGAGCTGCTCATCGGTGAACCTGACCCTGACAGACCCGCTTCGGCTGTCGGTCACCGCCTTGACCTGGTCTTCCGTCAGCTCGATGGCTACGGTGAGGTCTCTCCCCTCTTCGCCGTCTCCTCCTCCCCTTCCGCCGGCAAGCGCCAGGGAAGCTGCGAGGGCCAGGGCAAGCAGGCAGAGCAGGCCAACCCTCATGATCATCCTCCTTGCGGTGTGTGTTCGGGGTCCTTCCTCACAACCGGGCCTGGAGCTGAAGGCAGCGGTCCGGGCCACTCTCAGTAAGTGCTTCCGATAACGACTTTCGCGGCGCAGTGCAAGTCGCCGGCGACGAGTCGCAGAATGTAGATACCCTCGGGCAGCAGGCTCAGATCCATCCGGAGGCTCCCCGACCCGCCCGCGGGCTCAACGGCGACCACCACGATCCTTCCGGAGAGGTCGTAGACCTCGAGCCTCGCCTCCAGCGACTGCGGAAGGGCGAACTCGACGGAGACGCTCCCTGGCGATGGGTTGGGGCTGACATGCAGGAACGCCTGGCTCTGCCCCTCCTGTTCCTGGGAGACGCCCAGCGCATGCATCTCCGGTACGAGAGAGGGATCCCCCAGGAGCACCATGCCGATGTGCCAGTTCAGCTCCTGCTGGCTCAGGCCGTACTGGGCGATGTAGTCCCACCACAGCATGAAAGCCTCACCCAGGCTCCCGCCTCCTCCGAGAGGGCCGTAGAACTGCTCGAACCAAAGCATTGCGCCGCTGCAGGTGCTGCCCACGGCCCCGAGCCCGGAGGGGGCCGCCAGAGCATAGACGCCACCCATGTTGTTGCCCGTCGTGAAACGGCAGTTCGAGCAGGCGAACAGGTTGTAGAAGTGCGCGGGGGGCGCGATGGGGACTATCTCGCTCCAGTTCGTCATCCCGGCCGCGGGTTGCCAGTAGTGGTCGGCAGGGGTCGAGTGCACGAACGGGCTGATCCAGACGTAGGAGTCCGGCAGCCTCTCCTCCTCGTAGTCGTGGGCTGTGGTCAGGGGGCTCTTGTTCACCAGCTCTACGTTCTCGTAGAGCATCTCCATCGCAGCCCGGAACGTCTCGCCGCTGTACTGCCAGTCGTCGTCGACGTAGCACAGCGCCCTGATCGGCTCGGGATCCCCGTTCACGCGCCAGTCGTGGTTCCTCTCCAGGTAGTCCCTGAGCATCTGCATCGGGTCCCCTGCGCCGGTCAGGTTGTCCACCCGGATCCTGCCACACCAGATCTCGGGATCGAGCTCGCCCTCGAAAGTGTCGTAGAAGCCGTCAGGTCCGGGGATGCTGTCGCGGGGGTAGCCCACCCAGAGGTCCAGCCACTCGCCGTCGAGGTCCATGAAGAAGTAGTCGCACGGGAGCTGCTCGCCCATCGAGACCTCGGTGTCCCACACCGCCACCCAGGCAGCCGGGAGGTTCCCGACGAGCACCGTGCCCCTGAGGCCCTGTGCATGCAGGCTGTCCAGGAGGCCCTTGATCTCCTCGGGCTGTCCGTAGGAGACCTCGACCACCTGAGCGGTGTACTCCTCGGACTCGATGTCGTCTACCCACTGCTGGAGCAGTCCTGTCCCGATGCTGTCGCAGAGACCCTCCTCGAGCAGCACGAGCATCTCGGGGCTGTCGAGTGTGCCGAGCAGGTATCTGGCGTGGAAGGGCTCGTACATCGCTGCCTGAGCGGCGAACTCCTCTGGCGTAGGGTCCTGCCATGACGGATCGGGGTTGATGGTCTGGGTGATGTGGGCCGACGGCTGCGAGAAGACGCAGGCAGCGGCAAGGAACATCATGTGAGAGGAGAGCATGCGAGACCCCCTTCCCTGCCTCCGGGAGGATGATACGACTCCTCCTCCTCACCCACAACTCCTGCCGTCTTGTTGGAGTGCCTGCCTCTCAGTAGCTTCTTCCGGTGTTTCACGACGGGACGGTACACACATGAAGATCTCCTCTCCTGCTGTTCTCTTCCTGGCCCTTCTCCTCCCACCCGCTGCCATCGCCGGCTTCTCCGCCGCGATCGAGGTCCTTGACGACTACCTTTCCGACCTCCCTTGCGTGGCCTCGACGAGCGAGGGCCGCTCTGCCTGCTGCATCCTGCAGGTGATGGAGGAGCCCTGGGTGATGGTGTTCGGACCTGCCGGCGAGCTCGACTGGGCCAGGCCCTTTCCGAATCCCGCCGGATCGAGAGCCCTGGAGAGCGGAGGCTGGCTGCTACCCGCCGGGGAAGACGGGCTCTATCTCGGCGTCTACAGCGAACCCAGGGCGACCGGAATAAACTCGGACTACGCCGTCTTCAGGACGACGCCTCAGGGCGCCATCGATCTGGAGATGGTCATAGGGGAAGGAACGGACAGGGTCTACCATGGCGAAGGCCTCGCAGAGGGCCCCGACGACGGCTTCCTGCTCGTACGGGCCGAGAACTGGTACGAGCATCCTCCGGTCGCTGTTCGGTACTCCGCGGAGGGTCTCCCCATCTGGAGCGTGGGTCTTCCCATGGAGGCCTTCAACACCCACGCCCTAGAATGGGCCTCAGGCAGCTGGCTTCTCTGCGGCCGCGATCACTACGAGGACGAGGAGGTCCTGCTCCGTCTCCAGACCAACGGCGAGTTTGCCTGGTCGGTAGCTCTCCCCGAGGATTCCGGAAAGCCTGTCGCGCTGGGACTCACCGATCTCGGCTATGCCGTCTGCACCATTGCCGAATACGGCTCCCGGGCATATCTCCTGCTGGTCATGGAGGGCGGAGACGCGGTCAGGAGCTTCGAGATAGACCTGCCCGAGGGAGTCGAGGTCAGTGATGCGGCCTTCGTGGACGGTGATCGCCTGGCTCTTGCGGGGACCCTCGGAGAGAACGGCGGTTCCGATGGCTGGCTGGCGATGCTCGATGTCTCCGACGCCGCGATCTCCTGGTCCAGGACATATGGAAGCCCGGACGGACCTGATGGCTTCGACTGCATCGCTCCGGGAGCCGAAGGAGGGTTCGTGCTCGGCGGCACGACCAGCCTGCCGGACGGCCAGCAGCGCTTCTGGTTGCTGTGCGTGGATCCTGATGGCTCCGTTGCCGGAGAGCAGAGCGGCACCGGCCTGACCAGTCCCGAGACCGTGGTCCACGCGCCCATGAGGTTCCCGGTGGGTTGGGTACTGGCCTGCTCGACTTTCGAGACCGAGCAGGAGGCCATGGCGAGGGCCATAGTGCTCTCCAGCCTCACCGGTCTGGAGCCCGGAGCTCTCTGGATCCCCGACTGGCCTTCACTGTCGGGCTACGAGGCCTGGCTGGCCTATCTGGGCCCGGTGTATCGCCGTTGCGTGTCACCGGGGTCCCTTGAGGCGCTGGCGGAAGTCTGCCCTGACGCATACGTCATCTGGGCCGGGATGTCGTTCGAGAGACGCACCCTGCCCATGGAGTACCTCCAGGAGGAGTAGGAGCTCACCGGCTCCTCACTGAAGAACGAGCCTGCCCGTTGGGATGCTCCCGCCCTCAACTCCTGCGGCTACGATGCGGGGTCCGGCAGGCAGGCCCGCTCTGCAAGACAGCCTGCCCCCTTCACCGGACCTGGTGGGTTCGTCGCGATCCCGGTCTTGCCGTCGCTCTCCCGCAGCTCCTGCTGGCCGTGGACCTCAGCTCTCAGTCGACAGATATTGGGTTCCATTAGCAGAAGCCTGAACGGAGAAGCAGGTGGGCAGTCGCTGGGCGAACACTCAGGCGCGCAAGCTGTCGATCGTCATGCTAGTTGCGGGGGCGGTCAT
Organism: Candidatus Fermentibacterales bacterium; assembly: GCA_016928495.1. GTDB lineage: Bacteria > Fermentibacterota > Fermentibacteria > Fermentibacterales > JAFGKQ01 > JAFGKQ01. The sequence goes on along the minus strand of JAFGKQ010000265.1, from coordinate 1,585 downwards.
GCTCCTGCTCGCCCTGACGTCCGGCCTGACCGGACTCAGCGCAAGCGAAGCCAGCTCGACCGGACCGATCGCTCTGGGGGGCCTCGGCATCATACTCCTGGTCTCCGGAATCACCGGGCGGAGCTTCCAGCAGGGCTACCGCAACCTCGCCCTGATACTCCTTAACACCGTGGTCGTCATGCTGCTCCTGGAGCTGGTCGCCATACTCGCGATAAGGGTCTTCAGTCCCCCGCTGCACCGCTATGACTCGACCATCCGGGCCAGGTCGGAAGGAGCAGCTCCTCCCGGCCTCATCTTCCCTTCGACCAGCCTGCAGGCATACGTCATGTGGCGCAGCGACGAGAGCTCCACTCCTCACATGACGATCCTGCCCGGCGGCGAGCGGCTGACTCCGGGCGCCTCGCCCCAGCCCGGGGCATTCGAGGTCTTCATGTACGGCGGCTCGACCATGTGGGGCTGGGACGTGCCCGATTCATCGACCATTCCGGCACGCCTCCAGGCTCATATCAACGGGGCCGACATGCCTCCAGTCCGTGTCCGCAACCTCGCGCAGGGCGGCTGGGTGTCCACTCAGAGCCTGGTAGACCTGATCCTGCGTCTCAGAGTCGGGGACGTGCCCGACCTCGTCGTATTCTACGATGGCGCCAACGAGGTGCTCTCCGCGTTTACCTGCGGTGTCCCGGGCCAGCCCTTCGCCATGGACAAGCTCAGGGCAGCCCTCGAGTCTTCCGATGCCGGCGGGTCGGGAAACGCCCCCCACCTTTCCAGTCTCCTGCAAGCCAGCAACCTCTACCTTCTCCTCAGCAACCTGCTTCTTCCACCCCCGCCAGAGCCGACTCTGGTGCCGGAAAGAGAGAGGCTTGCAGCTCTCGAGCCCGACCTGGAGGCGCTTGCAGGGTCGACCGTGGCGCTCTACACGGAGAACCTGAGAGTGGTCCAGGCCCTTGGGCAGTACTATGGCTTCGAGGTCCAGTTCTACTGGCAACCCGTCCTCTGCGTCGGGAGCAGACGCCCCGTGGGCGCCGAGAGCGAGATCCTGGAGGCTGAGCTCCCGGGCCTGCTGGAGCTGTTCAGCCTCACCTACGAGAGGATGCAGAGCGAGTCGGACTCGATGCCCGGCCTCACCTGCCTGACGGAGGCCTTCGCGGACGTGGACGAAGAGCTCTACACCGATATCTGTCACGTCGGGGAGAGAGGCAACTGGATAGTCGCTACCCTCATATTCGACGAGCTGGCAGCCCTCGCGAAGCTCCCGGCCTCCGGCCAGTAGCTCGGGCTCGGGGCACTGATACACGGAAGCGCCCGAGGCCCGCTACTCCATCACCACGAACCGCCGCGTCGCAGAGAAGTCTCCGGCGGTCATCCGGACGAAGTAGATGCCGGGTCGAACCTCGGACATCGTGATCTCGCTCTCTCCCATGGGGAACTGCCCTCGCCTCTCGTCTACCACCCTGCCCGACAGGTCGAACACGGAGAAGGTCGCCAGCGATTCCTGCCCCAGCGTGAAGCCTATCACTGCGGACCCTCTGCACGGGTTTGCGAGCGCACCCCTGAGTGAGGTCTCACCAGAGAGCGGCTCCCCGAG
>JAFGKQ010000264.1 GCA_016928495.1 Candidatus Fermentibacterales bacterium | reverse complement strand
GACCGGCATCGTGACCCAGGAGCCCTTGCTCTTCGGGGATACGGTCAGGGCCAACATCAGCTGCGGGAGGTCCGGGATCCCGGACTCCGATCTCACCGAAGCGGCAAGAGCAGCTAATGCGCTCGAGTTCATAGAGAGGCTCCCGGAGGGCTTCGACACGCGTGTCGGCGAGCGCGGGGCAACCCTCTCGGGGGGGCAGAAGCAGCGCATTGCCATTGCCAGGGCCATCCTGCGCGATCCCGACCTCCTGGTCTTCGACGAGGCCACGTCGTCGCTGGACGCGGAGTCCGAGAAGCTGGTCCAGGAGGCCGTGGAAGCTCTTATCCGGGACAGGACGGTCCTGGTCATAGCTCACAGGCTGAGCACTGTCGTCAGCGCAGACATGATCGTGGTGCTCGACGGGGGCAGGGTCACCGCGAGCGGGCCGCATGCCAGGCTGCTGGAGGAGTCGCCGCTCTACAGGAGGCTCTACGAGCAGCAGCTCTGCCCGCCTCTCGGGAATGACGGGAGCGGGCCGGGCCTTGGCTGATGCTCCGGGCGCTCTCCTGCTCAGGCTGCACTCCCTGGGAGACGTGGTCCTGGCCTCCGCCGCGGCACGGCACCTCGTGGCGACTCACGGAAGATGCTGCTTCCTGACGGACGAGCAGAACCTGCCGGTGCTGGCGCGGATGGGGCGGGGAGTGGAGCCGATCGGCAGAGCCGGCACAGGCAGCGGGATGAAGGCTCTCAGAATCGCCATGGGCAGGGCGAGGTCTGGGGGGTGTGCCGGTGCGGTCTTCGATCTTCAGGGCAACCTGACGACGCTCCTCGCGCTGTGGCCATCCCGTGCGCAGGCCAGGCTCAGGACTGACAGGGCTGCCAGGCGCGCCCTGCTCCGGAAGGGATCGAGCGGCAGCCGAGCCCGCCTGCCCTACAGAGCCGCCGAGTTCCTGCGTCTCGTGGGGGGAGAGGGCAGTGCCCTGCCATGCCTCGAAAGGCCCCGGAGCGACGCTTCGACGAAGGACCCGGGCCGGCCCGCCATTGGCATCGTGACGGATGGAAGGTGGCCGCTCAAGACCATTCCTGCCGGAGTCGTGGCGGAGCTGACGAGGATCTACGTGGACCTGGCCGGTGCCAGAGTGAAGCTGATCGGGAGCCCGGGCGTCGAGCGAGAGGCCAGCATTGCCGGGATCGGCCGAGACGGGGTGGAGAAGGCAAGACCCTCGAGCGTCGCCGAGCTGATGGAGACCGTTTCGTCACTGGATCTGCTCGTCTCTCCGGACTCGGGTCCCGCGCACCTGGCATGCGCCATGGAGGTCCCGGTCCTGGTCTTCTTCTCCTCCACGGCTCCAGCTCTGGGCTTCTGGCTGGAGGACCCGGCGGGCTATCCGGGCAGAGTCGCGTACTGGATGGTGGACGGCCTCGACTGCAGGCCCTGCCACAGGCACGGCGGGACGGCATGCAGGAGGGGTGGCGCTGCTCTCTGCAGATCCGCAATAGTGCCGCTTGCCCTTGCCCGGGCCTCCATGGAGCTGCTGGGCTGATGGCCACTCCCATGATGAAGCAGTACGCGAGCCTGAAATCGCAGCATGCCGACGAGATACTGCTGTTCCGCATGGGGGATTTCTACGAGACCTTCTACGAGGACGCGAAGACGGTTTCGAGGGTGCTCGGCCTGACTCTCACCTCGCGGGAGAAGGATGCGGAGAGCGGCGAGGCCATACCGCTGGCGGGCTTCCCTTACCACGCCCTGGACGGCTATCTGACCAGGCTGGTCAGGGCCGGGCTGCGGGTCGCGATCTGCGAGCAGACCGAGGACCCGTCCGCTGCGAAGGGGCTCGTCAGGAGGGAAGTCGTCGAGGTCGTCACCGCCGGCACACTGATCGGCAGCTCCGCCCTTCCGGAGAGGGAGACTGCCATGCTCTGCTCCCTGGTGATCGAAGGGGAGCGTGCGGGCATCGCCTTCTGCGACCTGGCCGGGGGCTCCGTAACGGCGACCGGAGTGCCCGGCCCGGAAGCCCTCGAGGAGGCCGGCCGGCGCCTGCCCCGCGAGATGGTGGTTCCCTCGGATCTGCCCCTCGACGCCCCGCCTCCGGAATGCTCCGTCACCCGTTCGGAGCCCTGGAAGTTCGATCATGACCTGGCGACCGAGCTGATCTCGGACCAGTTCGGGCTGCGGACGCTCGAGGGGACCGGTCTTGCCTCGAGCCGTGCGGCCACGCGGGCCCTGGGCGGGCTGCTCTCGTACGTGCGGGACACCAAGCGTTCCTCCATGCGCCACCTGCGCTTCGACGGGCTCTACGGGCGGGAGGAGATGATGCTGGTTAGCAGGGGGGCGGCGGATGACCTGCGCCTCGTCAGGTCTCCCCCGGGTGAAGAGCAGAGCGCGCTTGCAGCGTGTATCGACTTCTCGAAGACCCCCGCAGGGTCCAGGCTGCTGGCTCAGTGGCTGCTCGCTCCGCCCATGGACGCCATGGTCATCATAGGCAGACACGCTGCGGTGGACGCTCTGGTCTCGATGGCCGCGCTCGAGGAGCTAAGGAAGACCATGGCCCGTGCCGCCGATCTGCAGAGGCAGTCGGGCAAGCTCGGGGCACGCAAGTCCGGTCCGCGTGACCTGCTCGCCATAGCGGCAACCGCCCGGCTGCTGCCGGAGCTGACGGACCTTCTTGCCGGTTCTCCATCCCGGAGGCTCGAGCGGCTGTCGGCGATGGACCGACTCGAAGACCTCGCGGACAGGATCGAGTCCACGGTCTCCCAGAGCCCTCCCCTTCGGGCCTCGGATGGGGGAGCTATAGCCTCGGGGGTCGACGAGAGCCTGGACGAGCTGAGGGACGTAAGGTCTGGAGGAAGGAGCTGGCTCTCGGAGTTCGAGGCGAGAGAGAGGGAGCGGACCGGTCTCAGCAAGCTCAGCGTGGGCTTCAACAGGGTTTTCGGCTACTACATCGAGATCCCGCGCTCTCAGCTCGAAGAAGTGCCCGCGGACTACTCGAGGAAGCAGACGCTGGTCGGTGCGGAGCGTTTCGTCACTCCGGAGCTGAAAGAGATGGAGACTCGCATCCTGAGGGCCGACGAGGAGATACTGAGGCTCGAGCAGTCCATCTTCTCCAGCCTGGTCGACGAGCTTGCCGAGTCCTCGGGCAGGATCCTGGAGACCGGCAACGCGCTGGCCGAGCTGGACCTGCTCTCGGGATTGGCGGCACTCGCGATCGAGAGGGGCTACGTCAGGCCGGAGGTTCTCGATCCGGCTCCCGGAGATGGCGCGGAGCTGCACCTGCGGGCAGGCCGCCATCCCGTGCTCGATTCCCTCCTGCCTCGGGGCGAGTGCATCCCGAACGATCTGGACCTCGATGCCGGACGCAGGATCCTGATAGTCACCGGACCCAACATGGCCGGGAAGTCCACCTATCTCAGACAGGCAGCTCTGCTTCTCGTCATGGGCCAGGCGGGCTCGTTCGTCCCGGCTGACGCGATGAGCTTCTCTCCGTTCGACCGTCTGTTCACCAGGATCGGATCGTCGGACAGGATAACCAGAGGGCAGTCGAGCTTCCTCGTGGAGATGGCGGAGGCAGCCCTGGTGCTCAACTCCGCAAGCAACAGGAGCCTTGCGATTCTCGACGAGCTTGGCAGGGGCACCAGCACCTTCGACGGCCTCTCCCTGGCATGGGCGATGATCGAGTACCTCCACGATCATCCCGAGCACCGTCCACTGACGCTCTTCGCCACTCACTACCACGAGCTGACATCGCTGGGCGAGCGTCTCGACGCGGCCGCCAACGTCAATGTCGCCGTGCGGGAGACGGAGGACGGCGTGGTCTTCCTCTACAGGATGGTGGACGGGGGATGCGACAGGTCCTACGGCATACACGTTGCCTCGATGGCAGGCGTTCCCGAGGCGGTCAGGACGAGAGCGAAGGGGGTGCTTCACGATCTGGAGGCAGGCAGGCACCTGAAGGCCGTTCATCTCGACGGATCCAGGGTCGACAGCCCCGATCAACTGGCTCTTCCTCTGTTCGATCCGGCGGAACGCCCTGCGCCGCGCCTGCTCGAGCTGCTGCGTGACGCGGATCCTGATTCGATGAGCCCGAGAGACGCTCTGGAGAGGCTCTACGAGCTGAGATCACTTGCCATGGAGCACGAGGTGGAACCCGGTGGGTACGCCCCTGAGGCGGAGGAAGGGCGAAGGCAATGAGCTCCTCTCTGGGAGTCATCGTGCATGGAGGTGTGGGCTCCCCGATCGACCGGGACCGGGGTTGCAAGAAGGCAGTCGCTGTTGCGCGTGAGATGCTCCTGAGCGGGTCCCCGGCTCTCGAGGCCGTGGTGGAAGCGGTAGCCGTCATGGAGGATGACCCGGAGTACAACGCCGGGACCGGCTCCAGGCCCAGGCTCGACATGACGGTGGAGATGGACGCGGGCCTCATGACCTCCGACGGCGAGCTGGGAATCGTCGCGGCGATCAGGAGGGTGAAGAACCCCATCAGGGTCGCTCTGGAGGTCATGCGGCGGACGCCCCACATCATGCTGGCCGGAGAGGGTGCCCTGAGCTTCGCCAGGCGCTGCGGGTTCGGGGATCACGATCCCCTGACCGACGAGAGGCGGCAGAAGGCGGCCGAAGTGCTGGAAAAGCTCAGGAGGAGCGATGATCGATCCCTTCTCGATCTCCTTGGATCTTCCGACACGGTCGGAGCTGTGGCGCTGGACTCCGGGGGCGGCCTGGCGGCAGCCAACTCCACCGGCGGGACCGTTCTGATGCTCCCCGGCAGGGTCGGCGACTCCCCGATCGTCGGAGCGGGCTTCTACGTCACGGCTTCCTGCGCGGTCGCGACCACCGGCGTGGGCGAGGAGATCGTGCGGAGGATGTCCGCTCTCAGAATCTGCGATGCCTTCGAGGCATCCCCGGCAGGCACCCCGGAAGAGCTGAGGGCGGCATGCGAGAGGGAGGCCGAGAGGTATCCCCGGGAAGTCTCGTTCGGAGTCATAGCCATGTGCAGGCAGGGAGCGGTCTCGGCAGACAACCGGACGATGCCGGTGGTGTCATGGTTCGAGGCCGGCTCGGGATGAGGAAGGAGGAGCAGTGAGGCCAGGCAAGAGCGCGGAATCGGCTGTGGCGGAGCTCGCCGGGAAGTGTGCCGAGGCCCTCGAGACCGTCAGGCAGAAGAGGCCCCTGGTTCACAATATCACGAATTATGTAGTCATGAACTTCACGGCCAACGTGCTGCTGTGCACCGGGGCCTCGCCCGTGATGGCCCATGCCGTCGAAGAGGTCGAGGAGATGGTCTCCATCGCGAACGCCCTGGTCCTGAACATCGGCACGCTATCCCGGGCCTGGATCGAGGCCATGCTCAGGGCCGGCAGGCGGGCCAGGAGCCTGGGCGTCCCGATCATCCTCGATCCCGTGGGAGCCGGGGCCACCCGTCTCCGGACCGATGCGTCGGTCGACCTCCTCGAGCAGGTTCGGCCGGTTGCCGTCCGCGGGAACGCTTCGGAGATCATCGCCCTGGCCAGGGGGGATGCCGCGACCAGGGGAGTGGACTCGGCCCATGTGGTCGATGACGCGGCGGGAGCTGCCCTGGAGCTGGCGGCCCGCTCCGGGACGGTAGTCT